>JACQNY010000102.1 GCA_016202795.1 Candidatus Aenigmatarchaeota archaeon | reverse complement strand
GTTGCCGCGCATCGGACTGACAACTTCAGTTCGTCCTTCTGGCGGATGGTCGATCAACCTATAGTGTGCTTTATGTTGGTCAAGAAATTCAATAAGTTGGGCGTTGGTATCATTCAAGGTCATAAAAATCGTCGCGTTATTAAACTTAGCCTTTCGCTTCCCTGAGAATCTTCTTTCCCATCACTTCCCAGTACATGACTTCGCCGCCTTCTTTTAATTCGGATTTAATCTCGTCGGGTATCTCCGCTTCAAATTGTGAATAATCCACCATGTCCATCAACTGCGCCGTATTGCCGCTTATCGCAAGGACCTGTGCCATCTTTTTCAAAATTATCGGGACTTCTATTTCCGAGTCTGCCGGTTTCACGACAGAGCGCCTTCTGCCGTCGAAGATGCCGTTCGCTTCCATTCTCGCCTTCGAAGAACCGTGCTTGCCGGATTTTGAAATGTCAATGCTGCCGACTTTGCAGACTTCGCCGTCGATAAGAACGAATTGCCCGGGCTTGAGGTGTTTTACCGATGTTGTCGTTGTGTCAGCCATTTAAAAAAACCAATAAACAATATGACAATTGCACGATTAAATGTTTTTTTGATTGTCGTGTATTTGCCGGAAAAAAAGAATTATCTCGAAGCCAGCTTGATGTCTTCCCGTTTAACCGTAACGCGGCCTGCATGATTCGCGGCTGCGACAGCTTCGCGTGCAATTTGTTCCGCGATCTCGGTTAAAACCTCGTTTAACGCATTAACCGCCGACAAGGAAACGCGTTCTGCGCCGGCCTTTCTCGCTATGCGTTCCAACGGCGCTGAGGGAAAAGATGCTGCCATGATTTTCAAATTCTCTTTTGATCAAACTCGTAAAAAGTTTGTCTGATTTTACTTGAAAAACATGGTTTATATAATTAGAAAACCGTCGGGTTTTCTAATTGAGAAAAATGTTGATTTTCTCAATCTTGGAGGGTTTTGCCGGAAAATTTCGCGTGCTGTTTGCGGAACGAAACAACTGCCTTATAAGTACCGATAGCTTTAAATGCTTGACTGCTAGAATCATTTAGCTGACGCGGGAAGCGTCAAATTGGTGATTTTCATGATGAACGTAAAAGAAGCATGGTCGAGATTAATGTCATTTACAAACCTACACACATCGTTCACCTTGGATAGACCTGTACGCGAACCTTCAGAACTGGAAAAACAAGGGTACAGAAAAATAGATACGCTCCACGCAGGCGATGTAAGAAGTGATGCCATAGGTATGCGATTTGTCATGACCGGTCTTGGACATTCACGTGCTGTATATGCGGATATGGGGTATGGCTACAACAGCATAGAATTCGTAGGAGCTCCTGGTTACAGAAATAAACACGTAGTCGGTGTCTATGCAAAAGGAGAACGCGAACCAGTTCACATAGGTTGGGTTGCTTAAAGGAGAATGATCATGGTCAAGAAAGAGGAAAAGAAGAAGGATTTTGTCTGCCCGGAATGCGGTTCTAAGCGTTTGCAAGAGGACGCCAGCCGTGCTGAACTTGTTTGTCAAAAGTGTGGTTTGGTCATCAAAGAATCAATGATAGACATGACTCAAGAATGGCGCGCTTTCGACGAGGAACAGAGATCGAAACGCGCGCGTACGGGTGCGCCGTTAACGCACACGAAACACGACAAGGGCATGACCACGGAAATAGGCAAAGGCCCTGGTGAACTGTTCAAAGTTTCCACTAAAAAGCGCGCCCAATATTACAGGCTGCAGAAATGGCACAAAAGGCTTATCGAAAGCAAGGACCGCAATCTTTCCTACGCTTTATCAGAGTTGCAAAGGCTGGTTTCTTATCTCGGTTTGTCGAAAAGCGTCCACGAGCAAGTGGCTCAATTGTATGAACAGGCCGTCGACAAAGGTCTCGTCAGAGGACGTTCGATGGAATCGGTCATCGCGGCTTTGATGTATGCCATGTGCCGCGAATATAACACACCCCGAACACTGGACGAGATAGCTGAAGCGTCGGGCGTCGAAAAGCGCGAGATAGGCAAAACATACCGTTACGTCTCGCGCGAGATCGGAATCAGGATATTGCCGGCAAAACCGCAGGACTACATTCCTCGTTTTGCGTCGATGTTAAACTTAAACGACAAAGTTCAGGCAAAAGCGGTTGACGTTCTTGAAAAAGCCAGTAAATTCGACGTAACTTCAGGTAAGGGTCCTACAGGCGTTGCTGCAGCGGCTTTGTACATAGCAGCGGTTTTATGCGGTGAACGCCGAACGCAGCGCGAAGTGGCGGATGTCGTTGGCGTCACAGAGGTCACAATCCGCAACAGGTACAAAGAAATGGTCAACAAGCTCGGAATCGAAGAGGAAGTAGAAAAGAACATCGAAACAATGAGCGCGCAATAAATCAGCCGTTTTAATTCGAATAATCTTTAAAAGGCGGATTTTACAAATAATATTTAGTATCGGAGGAAACGTATGTTCGGAATATTCAAGAAGGGCGCAAAAAAAGCCGCTAAAAAGTCGGGCAGTAAAAAGGCTTTCGGCGGATATTCTATAAGCTTTGCCGGAAGAAAGGAGACTATGGAGCAGGTTTTCGGCTCCAAGCCTATAGGCCCGAGTGAAATGACCAAAAGAATCTGGAAATTTGTCAAGAGCAAGCGTCTCGGTTCACGGTAAACCGCTAATCTGAAGTTGACGTTATTTTTTATTGTTGGTCTTCTTATTCTTTCTAGGTCTAAATGAAAAAAGGTGTCGCAAGCGTTGTCGCGTCCGTAATTCTTCTGTTGGGTTCGATAGCCCTGATCGGCATAGCTTATGCGTGGTTCAGCGGTACGCTTGAAAGAGTTTTTAATGGCAGCCTTTACCCGCAGGTGGAGGATTTTTGCGCAAGCAATTGCATAATAGACTCTGATAAGACTTCAAGGATTATCGTTCCTTTGGACGCAAACACAGTTGTGCAGGCGAAAGTTGTCAACACCGCCGGCGTTGGCAAAACATACACAATAGCATATTATCCGAATTTCACGCCTGAGCTTTCGCTCGTCGCGACAACGCCGACTGTTTTTGTCCCGGCTTTAGGAACAGCCTTCGCCGAAGTTACTGTCAAAGGCCTGATAGCACGCAGCAATGAAATAAATTTCAACATAACGACCGTTAACGTCAATGACAATAAAGACAACATGTCATTCGGAATAAGATCTTCGGTTAGCACGTCGAATGTTCCGGACATAAGCATGGTGTGGTTTTTAATTATACTGTCCGTTTCGAGCGCTGCAATTTATCTGAAATCCCGATAATGCTGATAATATCGCCTATTTTTGCGTCTGTCTTTATCGACGTGTCCGAGAATTGCGTTCTTGAAGAAATAAAACCGGACTTTTTTAGTTCGTCCATAACAAATTCTATACCCGGCGTGTTATTTGAAAGCCGCCCAGCAATTTTGTGAATGTCGTAATAGAACGGCTGTTCCATTTCACCAATTAAAGATAGGATTATTTTTCTTGCGCGACCGGATTTTTTGAACTGTGGTAACTTAAGCGCGTCAAGGATTTTAAAACAAACGTCTTTATCGTACAAATTACCAGACCATATGGGCCCGAGTTTCGAAGTGGGTGATTTGCACACTTCGCACTTCGCAACCCTGTCAAATGTGCAGTAACCGCAATTACTACAATGGTAGAAATTGCCAAGTAATTTTTCACCCTTATCGCTGATTTTCAGGAAAATCCTGAAATAATGCTTCGTAACATGCGACAACAACGGGGAGACGAACAGTTTTTGTTTTCCCAGGCTCGCCGTTAACACGCCGATTAAGTTACGCACGCCGACTTCCTTGAAACATTCCGTCCGCTCAAGTTTAATTCCGTACCTTTCTGCGCACGTTTTTGGGAAAACACCAGCCAACGCCCCGCAATCCGTAGCTGTAACGGCTAAATAAGAATTAGGTTTTGCCGCTTTTGCGAGTTCATCTAAAAAATAAACCGGGGATCCGAAAGGGTCTATGTCAATGAAATCAAAATATTTTTTATAAGAAGCCAAAAACGCATTAGCGCCGCTGCAAGATGTTACGATTTTATTGTCCGCGCCGTTAGCTTTGGAATTTTCTTTTATGTAATTTACCGCATTCTCGCTGACGTCGTTTGCGTAAACCTTTGCCGCGCCTGTTTCTTTGGCATATCTGATAGCCCGCGCGCCCGCCGCGGACAGCAAATCGCAAACAACCGCATTTTTAATGCCTAACGCTTGCAAAAACGCGACTGATATGTCTCTTGACAATTCCATCTCAGGGTTGTAAAAAACCTCTTTTTTGCTGTCCGGTATGCGCAGAGAAACAAGCCCTTCTTTAACGGTTTTCATAAGATCTTTAAAGAAAAGGTCTATGAAATATTAATATGACCCCCAGAATGGCTGTATTTGACGTGGACGGCACATTGACAAAAGGTTACTACATAGTCAAATTCGCTCGTTTTTTGTCTAGGTCTGGAATGTTCTCAAAAGTCGAATTGGATTCTATGGAAAACTTGCTTTATCGTTACAAAAGCGGGATTTGCTCTTACAAAATAGCCTCAGAAGAGGCTGTTTTACATTTTGCTAGAGGTGTCAAAGGTGCTAAACAAGACGATGTAATGAAAGCGGGGGAACTCTACATAAAAACACACAAAACGGACAAATTCAATTTCACCGACGGACTTATTGGGATGTTAAAGTCCAGGAACTACAAGATTATGATTTTAAGTGCATCGCCTTTGGAGATAATTAAACCTTTCGCCGAAAATATTGGAAACGATGCAACATTTGCCACAATTCTAAAAACTGAGCATGGGTTGTTCACCGGCGGCCTAGAACAAGATTGTTCGAAAGATGATGTCAAAAAGACATTGGTAGAAGATTATTTCAATAGAAATGGTATAGACGCGAAATCTTCTGTCGGATTTGCCGACACAGAAGCCGATCTTGCGTTTCTGGGTGTAGTAGGTTATCCCGTTGCGATAAATCCCAACACGGCGCTGGAAACTGAAGCAAGAAAAAAGGGTTGGTTAATTTGCGTGGAAGGCGATGACGTAAAAGGTATGGTAGGTAAGTACATTCCCTAAAACAGTCCCTATTGTTCCTGTTCCTCGTCTTTGACGATCTTGCCTATGTGGTGTATGAATTTCCTCACATACTCGCGGTTGGAATATATTTCCTTGTCCGGTATTTCCGTTATTTTTCCTTCGCGTACTTTTTTCCTCATTTCTTCGAGATGTTCGAAAATATCCCCGTAATGCTTTTCAACCAGCCCTTCGTCGATCAGGTATTTTTTGAATGCCCCGGGAATTTCTGATTGCTCATTGGGAAGTTTTTTTACCGATTTTAACGCAGCAACAATAGCCTTTGTCATGACATCGTAGCTTTTTTCGACTATCCGCTCTTTTTTCTTTAATTCCAATGCATCAGCGACTTGCAGCATCCTGTTCACGAATTCGTCGGCTTTTTTGACCCATTCGTCAAGATCCTGGCCTTTAATATCGTTTATTTTTTTATGTTCCACTTCCTTGCGGAATTGGTTTATTTCATCCAGCCAGTCCGCGTATTTGCCTTCAATGATTTTTGTGTCAACGAGATGTTTGCGAAATTCCTCCGCCGCACGCCCGGGCGAAGGCGGTGAAAATCCGAGCGACATTAAGACCGCCTGGGTCATGTCTATCATTGCGTAATAACAGTCTTCGGCGACCATGTACAATTTTACTTCGTTGATTCGTCGCAACCGCTTCGGCGCCTTATCCAATAAAGCATCTGCGGCTTCTTTCGTCGCTGGTATGCGGCCCAATTCTAACAGTCGTTTAATGGGCATGAAAAAACCCGTGTCAAAAACAGGTATGCCGTCGCGTATAAAATTGTAAATTAACGGGTGCGACGTGCGCACCATGTCCCAGAACTCTGTCAGCGTGTAAGCGGGCTGCACAATAATATCCTTGTTTATCTCCTGGGCCATTATGTCTATCTCGATGTCGATTCTCCTTTTTTCCTCGGGTGTGAAATTTACCTTGGTGTCGTCGATCACTAAAAACATGTCTATGTCCGAATTGCTGCGGAACTCGTCTCTCGCAACTGAACCGACCAAAATGATGCACTTGACGTATTTGCCGAATTTGTCGAGTATTTTTTGCGTCAGCGCTTTAACCATATCCGCTCGTCGTTTGCGTGCTATGTCCTTTATCGATTTCCTTTTCGGAATGGTTTTTATCTTCATATTATTCCTCTGTGTAGCCTTTCAGGAATTTGTTCATTGCGTCAACGAACTCTCCGGCCTCGCGGCGCTGCTTTTCAAGGATGTCGCCGGGCACGTTTTTTATTTCCTTGTGGTCGATTTTTTTCCACAACTGGAACGCGTGAACATAATAATCTACGTATTTCTGGTCTAGTTTTCCTTCCTTAACCATCCTTTCCAGAACCGAAGGAATCTCCCTAGGTTCAGGCTGATGCTTATAAGCTAACATCGCAACAGCCTGCGCCGATGCTGTCATCGCGTCATAATACCTGATAATCGAGGCGCGTATGTAATTTTCCGCCTTCTCTATGTTTTTGGGCGCTATCTTCGAGTATAATCTTATCGCTTCCTGTGATGGCGTTATGCGCCCAGCTTCCAACAGCCTTTGAGTCGGTTTAAGAAAACCAGCGTCATAAATCGGATAACCGTAACGCAAAAAGTTAAAAAGTATCGGATCGCCGTGCCGTATCCAGTCCCAGAAATCCGTTATAGTATGGACTTGCGGATGTAAATCGCCTATGCGGTCCGCGATCAGTCTCACGTTCTCGTCAACTTTGTCTATTTGTTCCGGAAATATTTTCGGGTCTGTATCGTCAAGGATAACAAGCACATCCACGTCGCCCGCCTTTTTGGCGCCTTTCGCAGCCGACCCGAAAAGCAGTACGCCCTTTACAAAATCCGGAAACTGGTCGCGCACTATCTTCGCGAACTTCATGGCCTTCGAGACGCGCGCTTTCGGCTCGTATTCTTTTTTTTCCGCGGAACTTTTCTCAGCTTCCATGAGAAAGGCTTGTAGGCGGGTAAATATAAACTTCTACCTGAGCTCTTCCTTCTTCCATTTTTCAGGCGCCAAACCAGGCCGCTCTGTTGCGACGCGGCCGAGGAATGTGTGCTCTTCTTCAGGAATCGCCAGCGTACCGGCCAAAGGCGCAAAGAAATGGTGCTGTATAACCGCTAATTGCCTTTGCTCGGAGAATTCGGATTCCGGCGACACGCCGTAAAATTCCGGCGGCAGTTTGTCAGGATCCATTTCCTTTTCTAAATATTCAACAATTAGCCTCATTGAATAAACGCTGGAACGCATCCATTCTAAAGGGCTCTGTCCGCCGCCTCTTTCAAAAATAATCCAGCCGTCCTTGAATCCTTTTTTCCTCAATTCGAAAAGGTAACGGTAAATCAGCTCCTGCGCCTCCGAGCCTACATATATGGGTGCGTGCGCAGGATGTATCGGTTTTGGCTGCCCCACATGAATGACTTTGCATAATTCGCCGCCGTCCGGCGGTAATTCCTTGATCTCAAGATCTATGTTTAGATTGTGCGTCAGCATATGCTCGAAATCCAGCGAAACGAAAACGTAATCCGCCAGATAATTAGGATCGCCGTTAAATTCTCGTATTTTTTTAACAAGGTGGTATATGTGTTCGGAACGCACTATGCGCAGCAAGCCTTCCTGTTTCGCCTCTATCTGGGGCGTTTCAAAGGTTACGCATATTTTGTTTTCCTTAATGTACTCCTTCATCGTCAATTTTTTTTCATTTTTATTTTTTTCTATGGTAAACTTGCCTGTGAACGGGTCCCTGTACTGCATCCTCGAGGAAAAATGGCCATTGATGTATTCCATCGC
>JACQNY010000101.1 GCA_016202795.1 Candidatus Aenigmatarchaeota archaeon | reverse complement strand
TTTATAAGATTTTTTATAAATATTGAAATATTTATTATTAAACGATTGTTGATGGTATTTTAAATACCTTTCTGTCGATAGAGGGTGTATGCCGATAGGCCAATGGTTTAAGGAAACGGAAACGCTTTACATAACCGGCGAACGTGTGCCGGGCTTGGGCCCTACGCTACAGGACGTCACATTAATGGATGGGTTCATCAGGCGCAACCCTGTTGTTTTCTCGGCCTCGTTGGGCGTATATCACGGGTCCAACACCATAATAGCAGAACCGGCCATAGGGGCCAGGGAGTTTGGCAATAGGATGGTATCCTTATACGACTCAGAAAGGACTGTATCTTTAGGCGACCATCCGAAAAGACCTGTTTCAACGTTTAACCATGTTTACAGGGGCGGCCTGTCCACAGTAGCGACATTCATCACCAAATTTGGCGTTGATCAACCGTTCACACTGGGCGACGTGGAAGATTCGACGGCCAACCCGATGGACGCGGGCAGGCTGCAACTGGGCCAAAAAAGGTCTATACCGCTGGCGTGGAATTATCCCGAAGCTGTGCGCACCGCAATTGAAGAGGCGGAACGCAAAACTCCTGGTGCATTTAAGAAGGTCCATGGTTATGACATTTTAGATTATCGTAGTATGCCATTCACAGAGGTGCAACGAATCGGAACAAGTCAAGCCTCCAAAGAAGCAGGCATTCCAGCGTTGAACTGGAAACTGCTGTTAGTTCGTGGCAGCGATGCTCAAACTCTGATAGAAGGGACAAAGGTTCCTTTCGTTGAAGGTTACGACGCGTTCTCCGCCTACTTTGGTCCGGGCATTATCAACCCGGGACGCCTGGTTTACGCTGTTACCGGCGGCCGCGGCGGTTCTGGAATAGCAGGCGAAGCTGTTAAAGAGGGCGTATCGTATGCACAGAGAAAATTCGGACTAGGCGATAACGACT
The DNA here is from genome assembly GCA_016202795.1 of Candidatus Aenigmatarchaeota archaeon. GTDB lineage: Archaea > Aenigmatarchaeota > Aenigmatarchaeia > JACPZZ01 > JACPZZ01 > JACPZZ01. Next base: position 15,463 of record JACQNY010000101.1, on the reverse strand, counting down.
GGGAATTCAGGTCAATCCCGGGCATAAACGAAGTTGTCGATGAGCTTGACCAAAGGATAACCGACGCTGCACGTATGGGCGCGAAAGGGTTTGTGTTTGCGGTTCCGACAAAATTGAGGCGTAACTTTCCTATCATAGTCGGAAAAAATGCAATGGAAGAAGCTGTCAGGGTAGGCGCGATACCCGGAAATGTCGGTGAATCGCTGCTCGAAGAAAAAACGAATCTTCTATACTTCGGAGCCCTGCAGGCGGAAGACGCGCCGGAATTTTAACTCAACGTGTTTTAGTCGTAGCATTGACATTGATTTTATATGGAATGGTATGTTTTCGCGGTATTGTCCGCGTTGTTCGCCGCGCTGGCGCCGATAGCGGATAAAAAATCCCTGAAGTCGTTGAATGGGCTCGAATTTTCGACCGTCTTTGCGATATCTAATTTTATAATTCTTATTCCGCTGGTATTTTTTATATCGTCCAACGTCCCGCTTGAAATAATGGCTGTCTTGTTCGTGGGTTCGATTTTCGGAACATTTGGATTCCTGCTGGTAATGAAAGGTATGAAAAAACTCCCCATATCCATAGTTTCTCCGATGAAGAATTTCGACCCGGCGATTCTTGCTGTCCTGGCGTTTTTTGTGCTGGGGGAGAAATTTACGATAAGGCAGATAATTGGGGTAACCATGATCGTAATAGGCGCGTATTCGATCGAAGTAAAAAACCACGACCTGACGAACCCGCTGAAAACGTTTTTCTTTTCAAATAAATCCAAGTTATATTTGTTTATCCTTTTGTCAGGAATCTTGTACGGGTTTTCCTCCATTATCGACAAGGTAGTTTTGTCAGCCATAAACCCGCTGCAATACATCCTGATAGCGCACGCCTTCATAGCTTTCAATTTTTCTGTCCTGACCGTAATTGCGAACAAACCGGACCTGAAAAGGATAAGTTCAGACATCGGAAAATCCGCGAAATGGGTGTTGGCCGCGTCGCTATTGACAGTCTCTTACCGTCTGCTGCAGGCCATTGCAGTCTCAATGGCAAACGTTTCGCTGGTAATCCCAGTCCGCCACCTGAGCGTTTTGTTCACAACGACCATTGGAGGAAAGCTGTTCCACGAAAAGCATTTGTTACACCGGACCATATCCGCGCTGATAATGCTTGTGGGCGCATGGCTGATAATCTCCGCGTGATAATTTCATTTCATCTTGCGCGTGCTTCTGCTCACAAGATCGTGCGACTCGACTTCCTCCAGGTCCAAAATCTCCTTTGCCAGCTGCAGACCGCCCACAATTTCCGGCAATACAACAATCTCTGCCCCGGCGCGGTGCAACCGTCTTATAGCAGCCTCTGAGTCCGCGCGCGCTCCGATAAGTATGTCCGGGTTTGTGTCATTGGCCGTTAACACCAACGATGTGTTGTCCGAGTCTGTGTTTAAAACCGCTATCAGTCCGCGCGCACGTTTTATGCCGGCCTTTTCCAGAACCCTCGGGTCAAGCGCGTTTCCTTCAACCGTCAGTCCGCCCAATTCATTCAGTTCTTTCACAGTATCCGGATCCTTGTCCACAACGACAAACGGAACCCCGTTCGAACGCATGACGCTTGATATTTTCTCGCCCACCCGCCCGTAGCCGCATATGATAAAATGGTCCTTAAGGTCTTCAAGTTTCTTTTTCAATGTATTTCCCCTCAAATCCACCCTGCTCAGCCTGTCCACGATATTGGCTGACAAAAACGATATAATAATTATAAACGCAATCCCATTTATAACTGAAAATAATCTGACTGTCGGCAATAGATAAAATGCCTCGTTCACAAAACAATTTGCGCTGGTTATCGAGCACAGCGTCCAGTATAATGCGTCGTAAACACTTGTTTTGTCCAGGGTTGAAACAAGAAATGTGGAAAGAACCGTTATTGCCAGAACGCTTAACAGAAGCAGCGTGTTCAGTGACGGCACCCGTATTTTGTCGTCGAATTTTTTTTTGCTCGTTGGCAAGGCCATAATATAACTTGTCCCGGCTTTTTAATATCTGTTCTTCAGGATGATTTAATGGGCGTGCAGATATCTGGCATAGTAGAAAGGACGCCGTTGGAAATAGAGAGTTTGGCAGGTAAAACAACCGCTATCGACGCTTACAACACTCTTTACCAGTTTTTATCCAGCATACGCCAGCCCGACGGAACGCCTTTGATGGACGTTGCCGGCCGTGTCACATCGCACCTTTCCGGCCTTTTCTACCGGACATCCAAATTCATCGAAGTTGGTATCATGCCGGTTTTTGTTTTCGACGGCAAACCGCCGGCATTCAAGAATGTAACACTTGAAAAACGCGAACAGATAAAGTCCGAGGCTGAAAAAAAGCTGGAAGAGGCGTTGACAAAAGGTGATGTGGAACAAGCCCGCAAAGCCGCCCAAGCGACATCACGATTGACAAAAGAAATGGTCGTCGAAGCGAAAAATTTGCTCGACTTGATGGGCATTCCTGTTGTGCAGGCGCCCAGCGAAGCCGAAGCGCAGGCAGCGCACATGACAAAACGGGGCGACGCTTTCGCAACCGCCTCGCAGGACTACGACTCCCTCCTGTTCGGCTCGCCCAAGCTAATAAGAAATTTAACAATAACCGGCAGGAAAAAGCTTCCCAATAAGGAAACTTACACCGAAGTAAAGCCGGAATTAATAGACCTAAAAAAAACTCTTGAAAGCCTCGGATTGCCACAGGAAAAATTAATAATGCTCGGGATTTTAATCGGAACCGACTTTAACAACGGCGGCGTTAAAGGGATCGGCCCAAAAAAAGCCTTGCAGCTTTTGCAGGCAAAAAGTGTTGACGCAATCCTAACTGAAATAGATTTTAGCCCCTACGACCCGCAGATGATTCTGGATTTTTTCCTGAACCCGCCTGTCAACGACGACTATGAAATAAGATGGAAAAAACCCGACGAAGAGGGTATAAAAAGAATGATGATAGACGAACATTCGTTTTCCGAAGAGCGTGTCGCCAGAGTGATTGGCGCAATAACCAAAAAGTCGCCGAGCGGCCAAAAAAGGCTCGGGTCGTGGCTGAAGTAATCTGAAGCATACCGATACAGCATACGGTATGCTTCTGGCTACTCCAACGGAACGAACGCTACGCCGCCCATGTTCTTTTTTGTAATTTTTTTGCCTTTCTTTTCTATAACTACAAGGTTTTGGAAATAATCTCCCACGGGTATGATCATTCTGCCGTTGTTCTTAAGAAGTTTAACCAATTCCTCGGGTATTGTCTTTGCCGCGGCGCTCACGACTATTTTATCGAACTTTTGTTTTTTGCCCGGCGATTCCCTTGTTATGTCTTCATTGGTTATAACTATGCCTCTGCAACACCGTCCCAGATTCTTTTTTCCAAATTCGTAGGTTTCTTTCTTTATCTCCGTCCCTGTTATTTTCCCGCTCTTTACTATCTCGGCTATGTAAGCCAGCAATATGCCGGACCCGAACCCGACTTCAAGCACGTCGTCATCATTACTAAGATCAAGCAGCTCCAGAACAATCGCATGCATGTGCGGCGCCGATATTGTGACATTGCCTGGTATTGGCAGCGGATAATCCGCATAAGCAATTTGTTCGTGCTCTTTAAGCACAAAATTTTTCCTGTTAACCTTCCCGAAGGCTCTGATAACATTTTCGGTTTTCAGGTAGCCTTCCGATTTCAACTCCCTGACCAGTTTTTCCCTGGCCTCTTTTTCCGCGCCCATAAATAGCTTTATCTGAAGTTTGACAATTAATAACTATGAACGCGGACGTTTTGATAAAAAAAATAAAAGCCCTTAAGATCCAGGGTGCGAAAAACGTCGCGCTTGCCGGGTTGGAGGCGCTTAACATATACGCATCTGAAATAAAATCCGGAAACAAGGAAAAATTCCTGAAGGAACTTGGGTCAAAAGCCGGCGTTGTAGCGTCGTCGCGCCCGACAGAACCAGCTCTAAGAAATTCTATAAGCTTCATCATGCGTCGTTTGTATCGCTGTCGTGATGTGACGGAAATAAGAAAAACTTTATCAGCGGAAATTGCGGAGTTCTCGGAAAACATAGAGTCCACGATAAAAAAAATCGGCGAAATAGGCGCTCGCAGGATATCGAATGGTGATGTCGTATTCACGCACTGCCACTCAAACACTGTAATCGGGATATTCCGCCGTGCGAAATTAGAAGGCAAGAAATTTTCTGTCGTGTGCACGGAAACGCGCCCTATGAATCAAGGATTAATAACCGCGAAAGAACTCGCGAAAATGCGTATTCCCGTCACCTTGATCGTAGATTCTGCCGCGCGCACGTTTATGAAAAAATGTGACATGGTAATCATAGGCGCGGACGCGATAACTTCAACAGGCGATGTGGTGAACAAAATAGGCTCCTCCACAATGGCGCTGATAGCCGAGGACTTGAAAAAACCTTTTTATGTTGCAGCAGGCACGCACAAAGTCGATCCCGCAACCGCGCAAGGTTTTTTAGAGGTCATAGAGGAACGCCCGAAAAAAGAAGTCGCAAAAAAGATTAACGGCGTGGAGATAAGGAACCCCGCCTTCGACGTTGTCGCTGCCAGAAGAATAACCGGAATAATAACAGAATCGGGCGTCATGCCGCCGCAGAACGTTTACAAGCTGGCGGGAAAGTTTAACTGACTGTGTGGAGAAGTTTATGTTATGGGCTATGTCGATTTCGTTCATCCGGGCTACAAGCCGGGAAAAAGCGATTTAATTTGCTTGTTCCGAATAACGCCGGCAAAAGGGATTTCCATGCGCGAGGCCTCGGGCCGCGTCGCATCAGAAAGCAGCAACGGGACCTGGACTGATGTTAGCCTTCATGACGAACGCATCGTAAGGCTCGGCGCGAAGGCGTTCGAAACAAAAGGCAGTTTTGTAAAAATCGCGTATCCAATCGGGTTATTCGAACCTGGAAACATGGCGCAGTTGTTATCCTCATTCGCTGGCAACGTGTTCGGAATGAAAGCCGTTAGCGGTTTGCGGTTGGAAGATGTAGCCTGGCCCAAAAAAATAATCAGCTCATTTATGGGGCCGCAGTTCGGGATAAAAGGCATAAGAAAAATATTCCGCGTTTACGACCGCCCGTTAACAGCAACCGTCCCGAAGCCGAAAGTCGGGATGACATCCGACGAGCATGCGAAAACAGGCTACGAAGCCTGGATGGGCGGCTTGGACCTGTTAAAAGACGACGAAAATCTTTCTTCGCAAAGTTTCAACAAATTCGACCGCAGGGTTGAAAAAAGTTTCAGGATGCGCAACCTTGCTGAAAAGCAAACAGGCGACGTTAAATCTTATCTGGTTAATGTAAGCGCGGAAACAAACGAGATGCTCCGCCGCGCGCGACTTGTAAAAAAAATCGGCGGCGAGTATGTAATGGTCGACGCGATAACCGTTGGCTGGTCAGCCGTGCAGACGTTGCGCGATGAATGCGAAGATTTAGGTTTAGCAATCCACATGCACCGCGCAATGCACGCGGCGATGGATCGCAACCCGATGCACGGCGTTTCGATGTTAACGTTATCAGCTATATCGCGCTTAGTCGGAGTCGACCAGCTTCATATCGGCACCGTGGTTGGAAAGCTTGTCTCACCTAAAAAGGAAGTGACTGATATACAGGATAAAATGGTAAGCAAAAAATCAAAAAAAATCCTTAACCAGAATTGGGAAAACACTAAACCCGTTCTGCCTGTATCGTCCGGCGGGTTGCATCCGGGTTTAGTCCCGGACGTGATGAGAATAATGGGTTCGGATATTGTAATCCAGGCCGGAGGAGGTATTCATGGTCATCCCGACGGAACGAGAGCCGGCGCAACCGCGCTGTTGCAGTCTATAAACGCGGTCACGCAGGGAGTTTCGCTCGCAGATTACGCAAAAAGTCACATAGAATTAAGAAAATCGTTGGAACACTGGGGACATCTTAAGCCGGTTTAAAAATACCGGACTGGTTTATTTTACTAAAGGGATTTTGTATGCAGCTGAAATCTAAACTTACTGGGATAGAATCGGGCGGCGTCTTTGTAGTAATGTTAAACTCGCAGGACGCCGCGGAAATGGGGATACACCCCACGGACCGCGTGAAAATCTCCAATAACGGCCGTGAAGCTGTGTGCATTGTCGATATTTCAAAAAGTTGGGTAAATAGGGGACAGGTAGGAGTCTACAAGGAAGTCGAAAGCGGCCTTATGATTAAAGCCGGCGATTCTGTTAGCGTGTCAGCGTCAGGCGCTCCGCGCTCGCTGGAATTCATAACAAAAAAAATGAACGGGGCGCGGCTAAACAAGCAGGAAATGTTCGCTATTGTAAAAGATACCGTCGACCGCAAACTTTCAGATGTAGAATTAACCGCGTTCGTTTCTTCCTTGCACTTCAACGGAATGTCGATGGACGAAACAGTCGCATTGTCGGCGGCGATGGCGGAAACCGGAAAAACCCTGGGAATAAAAGGAAAAATGATTTTGGACAAGCACAACATTGGCGGCGTTCCGGGCGACAAGACGTCCATGCTCGTTGTTCCGATCATCGCTGCGGCCGGCTACAAAATTCCCAAGACAAGCTCGCGCGCAATAACATCCCCGGCCGGAACAGCAGACCGCGTCGAATGCCTGTGTCCGGTGGATTTGAGCATTAAGGAAATTTTAAACACGGTTGAAAAAACAAACGGCTGCCTGGCGTGGGGCGGCGCCGTCGATCTCGCGCCGGCTGATGACATGTTCATAAAAGTCGAATACCCGCTTTCGATCGATCCTTTGTTGCTGCCATCGGTCATGTCAAAGAAAAAGGCGGTAGGCGCAACGCACGTTGTAATTGACATGCCAACAGGACGCGGTTCGAAGTTAAAAACCATCGGCGCGGCGCACGCTTTGGCAAAAGATTTCATCGAGCTCGGTAAAAACATGGACATTATCGTTAATTGCGTGCTGACATTTGGCGAACAGCCAATAGGCTATGCTGTCGGGCCAGCGCTGGAAGCGCGCGAAGCTCTTTATGCCATATCAAACATGTCTACGCCGCCGGATCTTGTTGAAAAAGTTGTGAATATCGCAGGCGCGTTGCTGGATCTGGCCGGCGAGAAGAACGGCAAAGATCTTGCGTACAAACTTTTGAAATCCGGTTCTGCTGAAAGAAAGTTACGCCAGATAATCGACGCACAGGGCGGAGACCCGAAAATAAAGCCCGGTGATATTCCAGTAGGTTCGCATGTAGCGGAAATAAGGAGCAAAACAAACGGAACGATATGGTGGATTGCAAACCACGATGTGGTGAAAATTGCCCGCGCAGCAGGCACGCCAGAAGACAAAGGCTCCGGAATTCTGTTAAAGAAAAAAATTGGCGACGCTGTAAAGGGCGGACAGGTTATCATGGAAGTTTATGCTGAAAACGACAGAAAACTGCACGACGCGATCGCGCTGGTCGAGACGTTAAACCCTGTCGGCGTTTACGCCCGTCCGCAAGACCGCATGTTTATAGCAAAGTTCCCGGACGGCGAAGAACACAAGAAATTTTTTGTTCTGGAGAGGTAATAAAAGGTAGGATAAAGTAGGATATTTAAGCGCAAAGTGCCTAATTATCAACCGTGCAAACCGAGACTGTAGATTATTACGTAATAAAAACGCTTGACAACCTAGAAAATTGGAAGTATCCGGATCTTCCAATAATACACGACAATAAAAATCTTTTTCTCGGCAGCGGCAACGCCTCCAACGTGGCTGGCATATTCGCAAAAAAATTCGGCGGAAACGCTGTAAGCGTAGCGAATTACAGGGAATATCTGTCCTCTAGGTCCGACTCGGATTTCGCATCGGTAAATATCATCAACGCGTCAGGCGGCAAGGACGGCGTCAACATGGCTTCGTTCCTGAAACAAAACGGGTTTAATTTTAATCTTCTAACCTGCAATCCTCAGCCACCGGCAGGCGAATTTTTACCAAAGGAAAATATATTCGTCTTTCCGTCCTTCATCGAACCGCCAACATACAACGTGAGCACATACGCGTCCATGATATATTCGATAATGAAAGAAAACGTCGGCGATATAAAAGAAACCATAAAAAGCATGGAAACACCCGATCTCAGAAAATACAAATTTATTTTTTTCATCGCAGAAGACAAATACGAACTGCCCGCTATAATGGCCTCAAGGAAAATTGGCGAGTCGTTAGCAGGGTTAGGTTCCGCAGGCGAAGGCATATCGACAGCCATGCATGGCATGCTGGTGCATGAAAATGACAGCCGCCTTGATTTCTGCATGAATTGCGACACTGGCACAGAAAACGCCTACAAACTCGAAATAGATTCCTTCCTTGGCCTTATCATGTCCGCATATTACATAATCGGAAAAAACCAGACCGCATCGGATATGGAAAGCATAATGAAAAATTACACATCAACGGCGCAAAAACTCGGCTGGAAATTCAACAAGATATGGTAATCGTAACTAGAAACATATGCTATTTAGTATGCATATGTTTCAAACCCTCACGCCGCGCGCGTAACAGAACAAATACTGATTCGCGTATCCGGCGTATTTTCCCCACCTGTCAAAAGCGAAATCCGTTATCTTCTCGTCGCTTGTTTTTTTGCCGCCGAAATAATTTTCAGTCATCATCTTCCGTATCCATGTATCAATCGGAAACGATTCTAAAAAACCGTAACCGAACAATAAAACGCAGTTCGCAACCTTATCCCCGATTCCATGCAGCTTTGTCAGATGCTCGATTGCTTCGTCGTATTTCATTGTTTTTATCTCTTCCATCGAATGCCCGCCGATAATCATCTCTGCGGTCTTTTTCAAAAATTTCTGGCGGAAGCCTAACCGCGCAAAGCTTATGTCCGCGTTTAAAATTTCTTCAGGTGTCATCACTTTACCGTTGATCATCAAAGATTGCACATTCTTCCTGATCCGCTTTATGTTGTTGTTTATCGAGCATATGAACGACAACGTCGTCTCCCAAGGATCGTTTTTCGTAATTCGCAGGCCGCGATATTTTTTAACCGCTTTACCCATGACCTCGTCCGTGTTTATTTTTTTGTATATTTTTTCAAGATAGTCACCCGCTCTAAGAAAATCCGCTACATAACTTTCAAATTCCGGCGTGAATCGTAAACGGTTTTCGTGCCATATCTCGCAAAGCTTTCCGCCCACTAACCGCGAAAACCTTCCATTATTCTCGTCCCAGACAAACTCTGGCGTCTGGCCGCTCTTCATGGTTAAACTAAGGTCGATTAACATCAAGCTATTATTCAACCAGTGAATATAATAATCTTGTGAAAACCCTTTTGATAATCTGCGACGGCATGCCCGACTCTGAAGACAAGGACGGAAATACGCCTCTATCCGCATCGTACCATCCGGGCTTGGATTTCTTGGCAAAAAACGGTTTCGTCGGCCTGCTAGATTTAAAATACAAAAAAAACGCAGACACGGACGAAGGCGTTTTAAAAATACTAGGCTGTTACGACGATTCTTATCCGGGCCGCGGTTACATAGAAGCTTTAGCGACGAACATAGAAATACAAAAAGGGGATGTATGCTTTCGCGCCAATTTCGCAACATTGAACAATGATAACATGTTAATCGACCGCCGCGCCGGACGCGATGAAACAGGTTTGGAAGAATTAGCAAATAACTTGGACGGCATCGAAATCGACAACGTCCGTTTCTCCGTTCGAAGGGCAGTTGGCCATCGCCTTGTAATCGTTATGCATCGATTAGACAACAAGCCTCTATCATGGAATATCGAACCGAACGACCCGAAAAAAACCGGAGTTGCGGTAAAACAAATAGCGGCGAAAACGCCGAACGGGAAAACAACCGCAAGCGCGCTCAACAAGTTTTTGAGAAAAGCTAACAATATCCTAACAGAACATTCGATAAACAAAATAAGAAAAATCCCGGCCAACGCAATACTCGTCAGGAACGTCGGCCATCCGACGAAAACGAAAAGCTTTGAAGAACGTTACGATAAAAAAGCGTGCGTCATAGGTTATCACAGCACAATAGAAGGCGTTGCGAAGTTTTTGCAGATGGATTTCATCCGCCCGCCCGGCGCAACAGGCTCCGAGGATACTGATTTAACTACAAAAACAAACACAGCAATCGACGCCCTGAAAAACTATGATTTCGTTCTGTTGCACGTCAACGCATTCGACACATTATCGCACGACAAAAAACGCGACGAAAAGACGGCATTCATCGAGCGCTTTGATCAATTAGTAGTTAGAAAGATTTTAGACAGGATCGACCTTAACAAAACAACTGTCGCAGTAACAAGCGACCATTACTCAAACTCATTAACAAAAGACTATGCGCATTCCACCGAACCAGTCCCGTTTGTAATCTGCGGAGATGGGATAAAAGCTTCCGACACAAAAAAATACGACGAGAAAAATGCAATGAAATGCAAGGTTTACAGGGATATGATCAGTTTTCTCGTATGAAAATTTATTAGAGCTTCACATGTAGATATATATACGCAACAGCCAATCGGTCATAAGAGCCGTAATTGTACGAGCTAACCTCGGCAAAATACGTCTTATCCTCTATCACATCGAATATGCAGGTTTCCGAAGAAACACCGCTGCCTAAGGCAGAGCAAACCACGTCTTCAGACTTTGAGCATGTAGGGTTTTTGTACACGTAAAGGTCCATGTCGTTGTTAGTCTGTGGCACAACCGTAAAATTCATTCTGCCTGTAAAGAGCGGCACAAAACTGTAGAACTCGGAATATCCTATATCATGTTGATAACCCCATATCCGGGTTAAATAACTGCTGTGGGCAGAGTCGATGAGTTTGCCTAACCCGAGCGCCTTGCTGCATGAATCGTGTTTAATTGTTGTTGTAGTTGTGGTTGTCGTTGTGGTTGTTGAGCCGCTTGACACGGTGGTTGTTGTCGTGGTTGCTCCGACATTGGTTGTAGTGGTTGCTGGTACACCGGTTGTCGTGGTTATCGTCCCCTTCTTTTGTAACTGGCAATCTCCATTGACCAATATCCAGTATGAACGTGCGGAATCAAGAGTTTCCGCGCCTTCCCATACCTGTGTGACAGGATTAAGCCGGACTATTAACGCGGATGAGCTGCCCTGTGTTTGTATGGGCTGGAACTTTCCGGCGCACGTTCCTGCGTAATCAGTGAATTTGCCGTCAAAAGAGATCATGTTCCAGCCGTTCTTCATTGTTAACGGGAACGGGTTCAAAATCTCGGTTGAATAACCGATGTCTGCTGTGCTGATATCGCAAACCCCGTTTGAATATATCCACGCGCCCTGGTACGGCGCCAGCGTTACTGGATTAAACCACTTCTGTAACGTGGCGTTCCATGACCAGAGGTAATGACCTCCATATTTATCCAGTTTATCGCATTTCGATAAAAGTTGTGTATATGGTATCGATTTCTGGTAAACGCCCTCTACTATCGGCGATGATATCATGTTCCATCCTTGTTTTATTGTTATTGTCCCTCCTTGTTGTATTGTGGGTGGTGGTGCGGCGAAAACAAAGGATGATAAAAGTATCAAAGAAAATATTGCAACAAAGTATTTCGCTGTTTTCATTCTAAACCCTGATCTATCCTATTCAAGTTCTAAAGATTTAAATTTACGCCACGCAGACCCGCGGGGATGCGGCTTCACCAGGCGAAGGTACGCCAGGTATAGGACATTTGCCAGACGTGCATTCGTCGCCTGAAGTGCATGCCGCGCCGTTTGCTTTCTTTGCACCGCTAACCGCAACTGTTGTCGTTGTAGTAGTCGTCGTGGTTGTAGTTTCGCTTCCAGAGGCAACCCCTGGACATCCGCATCCGACCTTAACCTGCAATTTTTCAGTAGCATCGCCGCACGGCGTTGCATCGCTCGCATCAAGAACTATTCCCTTTGCTGCGGCGCATAGTGTGGACGAAGGGTCGCCGTTACAACCTGTGTTAACCAACACCTGGCATTGCTTGTTAAACTCTGCCCTGCTCTGCTGGTTCGTTGCGAAAGGGCTCCACACGCCCATGAATACTGCGACAATCGCGATCAAAATAATGACCGCAATCGCTAAAATAACAAGCATGTCTATTGGAAGTGAAACGCCTTTTCGTTTTTTGGTTGAGCTTTTTGCTAAAAAGGTCATAAAATCATCCCGGGCAGCCGCAGCCTTTTTTCACAACTGTCCGGTCTGCATCCGTATCGCACGTGGCCTTGTTCAAAACTATCCCATTCGCCGCCGCACATAAAGCTGTCGAAGGATTACCGACACAACCTGTATTGACTAAAACCTGGCACTCCTTGTTGAAATTCGCACGAGCCTGCTGGTTCGTCGAGAACGGGTTCCACACGCCCATGAAAACAGCGACGACCGCGATAAGAATTATTACAGCTATCGCCAGAATTACCAGCATGTCTATTGGCAGTGAGACGCCTTTTCGCTTCATTTTGACCTTATAATCTATTTTCTCCGAAATGGCTTAAATAGGTTTTATGCGGGCTGGAGGCTTGCCGGCAACGAACACGCGGCTGTGTTCTCTATCAATTCCGTCGCCACAGAACCGCTTTTAATCGTCGTACAGCTGTGCGTCAAATAATTGAATTTCAAAGTTTCATACGGAAGCGTCTTGGCAACAACAGGGACATTGTTTAAGCTTTTCGACGGAACAAAACCATTTGGATCCTCGGAGGAGTATTTCGCATAGCTGTCCGCCACGAATGTGAAATCTACACCGGTTGTTTTCGTCTCCGCACCACAGGACAGTGTTATAGTGTCAAAGCCCGGTACGCATTTTGGTGTGCAAACCGGCGGATCTTCAGGTTTCGCTGCCGGCACGCAAACGTCCACTGTTGTCTTGCACGGGTTCGGCTCTTCGTAAGTGCATGAAAAGCTGCAGCTGCCTGTGGTTTCTAATTTGTTTTCATAACCTGCAAGAAAAGCTGATGCGTGATTTTCAAACTTGGCATTAAACAGCGAAAACGGCAGGCCTGTTATAACCTGTGTTATGCCGCCTGCTTTGACGCCCAGCTTGGAAAAGCCTGTTTCCTGCAAAACTTCCTGCGGCGTCGGGAACGTTGTACTGAAAACCGGACAGGCTTTGCTTACGCAACCAACGCCAGCGGACGGGCATGCGTTGTTCGTCTTTGATCCAATTGTGTTTACGCCCGCAAACGCGTTGTTAATCCTGCTCGTTGGTTCGCCGCTGTTCAAAAACTGCTTCGCCGCGTCGTACATCGGGAAATATTTTAATTTCACTTCTTGGTCTATGTAGCCTTTCATTCCAGTCGCGATTTTTATTGCCTGCGTTTCCAGCCCTTTCGAGGCTTTAATTTCCTTGTCGCCTTTCACGTAAAATTTTTCTGATTTTGAAAAATCCGCATTATCCGGTATTATCTGGATATTAGTATCTCCGTAATCGATTGTCAGGAATTTTCCTTCGATTTTATGCTGCTGCAAACTGGCAATTTCATCAACAATGTAACGTCCCAGCGTGTCTTTTATAGTCGCTTCGCTCGGAGCATCCTTCCATATCGCTATTTCATCTTTTTGCGGCGCGCTTTTATCCAAACCGCCTGCAGCGCCGGCTTTCGAAGCGCCTGTTTGCGCGTAAACCATAACAGCCTCCTCCAATGTTTTACGCGCCAACTCCGCATAGTTTATCGTTGAAAAACTTTCCTTGTGCCTTTCCGAAACAATAAACGCCTCTGACGGCATAACCGAACGGAAAAACCATATTATCCCAACGCCTATCATGACCATGACAATGCTTCCCATGAATGTCGTAACTCTTCCTCGCATTATTTCACCGTCGAATATAACCTGTAAACCGCTGTTTTGCTGCACGACGCGCACGAACCGTACGGAAGGTAAAATTCTATCTCCGCGACTTCCGGATCGACCAAAATCTTTTCATTGTCTCTTGCGGCTATTAAAACACTTTTCGTCGCTGCTGCACCGCCGACATCAAACTCTTTACGCAGCTCAAAAATGTAAGGCCCTTTCACAAACCTGTCAAATATATTTTCCGAAATTGAATAAGAATCGTACATCCTTCCTTCTGCGTAAACGCTCCCGTCCCAGCAAGGCGGCGAACCGCATCGCTGGCTTCCGTCCCACCGGAACGCGGCGTTTGATAAAATTCTTTTCATCTGCGGGTCGTCCGGATTTAATTTAATCTCCGTTGCCGCGACCAGCGCGTTTTCCGTGTTTAACGAGAAATCAAGGAACGTCACATGTACCGTGAAGTCTATTAAATTTCCTACTATCAAACGCGCGATGCTCATGGAAAAAAGAAGTATCATTGTTGTGAAAAAAACCGTAATTATGAAAAAGAAATCTGATACAAACCATATGTCGCCTTTCAAGTTTTTCATTCTATTTTGATTAAACTTCATAGGAAATTTCGATTTCCTATGCACGAAAAGCTTTGCTTTTCGTTGTTCTAAAAAGTTTATTTTCATCTTATCCAATCCTCGGAACGTAAATTTTCATTGTGCCCGGAATAACAGCAGCGCTAGTATTAACAGCAACCGGATGCTCCCAAAGCCTGTTTTTTTCTTTTAGTATTGAATCGTCTCCGAAAACCCAGCCTTTCGAATCTGTGATTATTACAACAAGATATTTTGACAAGTCTGCGAAACTGAAGCTTTTTTCAAACGAGTCGTTGGTTAACGCGTCTAATTTTATTGCATCAAGCACGCCTTTTCTGTAATCCGGCTCGTCATATGTAAGGAACGGCGCGCCCGTCATATACTGGCTAAAAATTATGTATTCGCGGTCGACCTGTTTGCCGTGCATCTGTATGCTGAACGACTGGAACTGGACTAATGTCGCTAAAATGCCGAGTGTGCTGACTATCAGGGTTATTATTTTTATCAGGTTCTCGGACATGAACGTCGACATCTATTTCACCCCGGATTGGCTGACTGACGTTGTTATGTCCTCGTTAATTTTCTTCACTTCTACCAGCCAATTGTGTTTCTCGTCCATTTTCGTGTCGATAGGAATTATCACATTACCTGTGTAATGTACCAGGAAAAGTTTTCTCGGAGGCTGCACCTTTATTGTAGCCACCTTCTCCAAGCGGAAAAGCTCGCGCGTCGAATCAATGAAAATGTAATGGTTGCCGTTGTCTTCGCCAATTTTTATTTTATACGGGTTAGGCGGCATCACGAAACTCGCGTCGAAATTGTTTTCTGTCATATCAGCCGCAGCATGAAATCCGAACAACGTCTCCGACGCCAGCCGCGAATCGAAATTAAAAACAAACTCGCCCATGGCAGCGCCCGCGGTTACGATGAATAAAATGCTCAGTAGTAATATTCCTAATTCCGCCAGAAAAATCATGAAATCCCGGACTATAATTATGCCTTTCATTTTCGCATCAACTGCACCCGCATGCCGTTTTGTAATCCTCGCCCGTTACTTTCGCCAGCTGCTCCAACGTGCATTTGTCCGCGCCGCATATCAGCCTGTTCT
>JACQNY010000100.1 GCA_016202795.1 Candidatus Aenigmatarchaeota archaeon | reverse complement strand
TTAAGTATTAGTTATACTATGTATAACTATGCCTGCAATTGAAGTTAAAACAAAAAAATGGGGGAACTCTATAGGGTTACTTATACCGAAAGACGTTGTAAGAAAAGAGAAGATACGGGAGAACCAGAGATTGGATATAATAATATTACCAAAGACAAAAACGTTGGAAAAGACATTCGGCATGTTAAAGGGATGGAAAATAAATACACAAAAAGCTCTTGATGAGTTAGACCGTGACGAAGATGCCTGAAAGTTTTTTCTTTGATTCCTATGCGATAATAGAGTTGATTAAAGGGGGTGTTAATTACCGCAACTACACAAATGTAAAAATGGTAACTACTAAACTAAACTTGTTTGAAGTCTGTTATTTTCTTGTAAGGGATTTTGGAGAGGATAAAGCTTTGGAATATATGAAGAGCTATTCTGATTTTATCGTTGATTTCAGCGTAGAAACGATACTTGCGGCCGCCAAATTCAGGTTGGTGAAAAAGGCCGACAGGCTGTCGATGGTGGATTGCATAGGCTATGTTTTATCAAAAAATCTGGGCATCAAATTTCTTACAGGGGATGAAAAATTCCAGAACATGGAAAACGTGGAGTATGTAAAATAGCCTAGGCGTTGAATAACACAGGTATATTGGTGGGGAGTGGATTGACTAAAAGGTTTGTGGTTATCATAGAGAAAGTTGGCAAAGATTATATAGCATCCGTTCCAGCATTATACGGGTGCTGTGCGCAAACAAAAAAATTCAAAAATCTGGCAGATGCCGCAATCAAAGCCGCCAGACATTATTTGAAAACCGACAAGGACATGGAAAAATTCGATTTCGCCGGCATCCGGTTAATACGGATAAAAGGGTATGGAGAATTCTGCATGGCAATAGAAAAGGGGGAGACCGCGGGTTATATAGCGTCGGTTCCTTCTATTGACGGATGCTTCTCGCAGGCAGCGACTGTGGACAAGCTGACTAAAAATATCGAAGAATTATTAAGGTTTTACCTAAAAGAAGGAAAACGCACAAAAAGAACTGAGTTTATCGGCATACAGATGGTAGATGTATAGTCATGAGACTTGTGCCCATAGCCATTGATAGATTAATAAAAGTATTCCGAAAAATGGGCTTTCAACCAGTCAGGCAAAGTGGCGGCCATCTTATTGTAACTAACCCAAACGGGAAAAGCATACCTATTCCTGTTCATGGCAGGAAAGAGATTGATCCACGCATGTTAAACAAACTGCTTAAACAAGCAGGAATTAACAGAGAAGAGTTTTTCAAGCTCCTGAAACAAATTTTGATTTTGTTTGGAATTGCATCAAGGCGCGATGTGGATTAACATGGGAAAGATAATTGACGATAGACGGCTTGAACACTATTTATCTCAGTTTCTCCCACCTCGTAAGATTAATATATGCGACAATCAATATAGCGAAGGTGAACTTTGTGGCAAACAATAAAAATGGTGAATCACTTCACGCGTTTGACTAGTTCTACCTATACGCTATCTTCTGTGGACAAAAAAGGCAGGATCTTTATCCCGGTTAAACTTAGGTTTAAACTGCGTTTCTTGGAAGGGACAAAAGTCAAACTGACAGCCAACGGTAACAAGCTTGTTGTGGAAAAGGGGGGTTCTGAATGAACAATGATATACTTCACCCCACAGGACGCGGTTGAACTTTTCGGCGGCAACGAAGGGCGGCAGGTCATTGATTACATAACCAAGCAAGGCTGTGGCAGACGCGAATACCTTGTTGGTAATACATGGCAACCAGAACCTACTGGAAAAATTGCAGGCCAGAGATACAATTTCGGGGAAGATGGCAAGCTGCCGGAAAACGTCTTGGCAGTCGCTGAGACGTGGAAATATGTAAAAAGAAACGGTGTAGAATCGCCCGAAAGGCCCGACAAAGTGCTTGAACAATTAACTGATGCAAGACTTAAGTCTCAACAGTTACGGTTGTTCTCACCTTGGGGACCGCGCTACAAAAAAGGTAGTCCAAAGATAAAACCTTCGGATCCAGAAATAAAAACGCTGGAAGAGGTTCGAGACGTATTATCTATGCTAAATGGCGTCGGATACTTCACAGAATACCTTTTGATGCCTGCAGACGTTTACGGCACCGAGATAAACAACCTATCGTCCCAGTTTGTCAAGGAGTATTTCGCGCAACTATCAGGCGCTGCAACAGCCATATTCGGGGGAATGACGAGATTAACAATCAAGCCTTGGTCCGAAATCAGGGACGAAAACTACGAACTTTATAAGATGTGGTTTTCATTGGCAGCCTTAGATTTCAGTAACTTGGTAAAAGCCGGCGAACTGGAAAAAGCTGTGAGGGTGGCGCAAAACTTCAGCGCCAAAAATCCTGAAGAAAGCGCAAGAAAATATTGCATGGAACGGCTTGTTGAGGCCGCGTTAATTGCGGACCTGTACGACCCGATAAAACTGAGCTTAGTCAGAAAGGAAAAAGACGCCTTGGACGGCCCGCTAAAAAGGCTTTACGTTATCAAGAATAGGGCGCCGTGGTTGGAGGGTGAATGAGATGAGATTAGATAAATTCGCAAAGGGGCGAGTCGAAATAAATGGGTTAGCGTATCTGGAAATGCCTGCAAAGCTTTTCAGAGGGCGAAGTTCACCATTGTACGTATCACCGGCAGCAAGGTTGAAAAGATTCGATTTAGTCGGGGCTTCTTTTCAAGAGGAAGATTTCATGCCTCCGTGGGCTGTGCTAAAAAGTTTGGGTGAAAAATATCCTGAATTGGGATTGGAAGAAGAAAGGCTGATAACAAATTCGGAATGGACAGATCTCCAGAGAACCGGACAACTTAGACGTTTAACCGATGGTTCCGTTGGGGCTGTGTTCATTGATCTTGTTGTGGACTTCTCCGGAAAATACCCCGAGATTTGTGAAGGCGTAGAGATGGGGAGAGACGGGGATACGTACAGAATCAAACCCGGTACAGGAAGGAAAAAAACTGCTAAATGGCTGCCTAAGGTTAAAGATGACGCAACTTATAACATAACCGAATTGGACGAGGAAACGATGCTGCCTGTAAATCTGCAACCTTTATATTTCTGGGGTGTTGGTGGTGAGGGTGGGCGTTCACAATATGAAGTAGACGCTATTCTAAGGTCTGGTTATCGCCTGCAAGAACCTGTACGCGAATACAGGGCGATCCAAACCGGCGTAAGGGTTCTGATGCGCAACACTTCAGGAAATGTCTGGCTAACAAAATCCCCCTACGATGAAAACCCGAGATATGGAGACTTACTATCGCGGGATGCAAGTTTCATGTTGGTTAGGGACACGTCGAACCAGAAAAACACACCCAGAAAAACCACAACGGTTACGATACGGTGAATGATATGAACGTCAAAAACTTTATCGACTTGCACGTCCACATAGGGCCTGAGATTATTCCCAGAAAATTTACGGTGCAGGAAATCGTCAAGGAAGAAAAAGGTAAACTTGCCGGCATGGCATTGAAAAACCACTTCTACCCGACAACGCCAATGATAGGGTCGTCTAGAGAAAATAATCCCATACTGATAGGCTCGATAACATTGAACAATTACATAGGCGGGTTAAATGCGGATGCGGTTCGCAGCGCTGCCGAGATATCAAAAAAACCCATAATAGTCTGGTTCCCCACCATAAACGCGGCCAACTTTTTAAGGCGCAGCGAATACGAAATTCCAAAGGAATGGGCAGGGAAAGATATAGATTCAAAGCCTTCCAAAAAAGTAAATGGCATTAACGTACTGGATAAAAAAGGAAATCTGTCAGAGTCGACAATAATGGTGCTGAAGTCCATAAAAGAAAACAACTGCATATTAGCAACAGGCCACATTTCATGGCAAGAATCGAAAAAACTTGTGGAAGAAGCTGTAAAAATGGGAATCAAAAAAATAATCATAACCCACCCGATCTATCAGAAAATAAACATGCCCCTCAATGTGCAAAAAGAGCTGGCGCGGAACGACGGCGTTTACATAGAGCAGTGTTACTCGATGTATTCAATAGACAAAATATCTATAACGAAAATAACGAACCAGATAAAATCCGTAGGCGCTGAAAAATGCATACTAACCTCTGATGTAGGTCAATTGAAAAGCCCGGCGCCCAGCAAAGCTTTGAAAAAATTCGCAAAACTGCTAAAAAAACAGGGGGTAACAGAAAAAGAAATTGAACTGATGGGCAGCAAAAATCCAAGAACGTTGATAGCGCAAATAGCGTAATGTTTAATAGTAAACAAACACTATTGAAAACAGTGTGGCCAAAATGAAATTCCAGCCATTGAAGGGGATGCGCGATTTGCCGCCCGGGGCGGCGATGAAAAAGCAGTTTGTGCTAGCCAAAATAAGGCTGGTTTTCGAGCGTTACGGCTTCGCGCCAATCGAAACGCCTGCACTGGAAAGCTTTGACATGCTCTCGATGAAAGGCGGGGGCGATGCGATTCGCCGCGAAATATACAATTTCAAGGATCAGGGCAATCGCGAGATAGGTTTGCGATTCGATTTGACCGTTCCGCTGGCGCGTTTCATTTCCAACAACCCAACAATGCCCAAACCGTTCAAACGCTACGCAATCGGCGAAGTCTGGCGTTACGACAACCCGCAAGCTTCGCGCTGGCGCCAGTTTACGCAGGCTGACGTTGACATTATCGGATCTCCTTCCGTAACAGCCGACGCTGAATGCGTTGCCGCAATTATCGACGCTTTGAAAAGCGTCGGGCTGAAAGATTTCAAAGTTCGGGTCAATAATAGAAAGCTTCTTGAAAATATCCTTGTCGAATGCGGCGTTAAAAAGGAAAAAGTCTTTGACGTGTTCCGCGCAATTGACAAGATGGATAAAATAGGGAAAGACGGCGTCGGCGAGGAATTGAAAAAGCTCGGAATCGAGCCGGCAAAAATACTTTTATCGCTGGACAAAAAAATTTCCGAATTTTCAAAAAATCAGGGCTTCGAAGAGCTGAAAGAATTTTTAAACGTCATGGAAAATTTCGGCATGAAAGACTTTATCAAAACCGACTTGGCCCTTGTGCGCGGCTTGGAATATTACACAGGCAACGTTTTCGAAGTTGCGTCTTCGTTATCTGTCAGCATAGGCGGCGGCGGGCGCTACGACAAAATGATGGCTGCGTACGGCGCTGGCGACATGCCCGCCGTGGGCATATCAATAGGCGTTGACCGTTTGCTCGAGATTATTGAAAAGGAGACGGCAAAAACGCCTGTCAAAGTTTTCATAGCCATCATTGGAAATTCGGGAAAATACGCGCTCGAAATCGCAAACTCACTCAGGAAAAGCGGTATCAACACGTCCGTTGAACTTGGTGACCGCAACATCAAAAAACAGCTGGAATACGCTGACGCCCTCGGAATACCCTATACAATAATCGTAGGTCCTGAAGAGATGAATGAAAAGACCGTGAAACTCAGGAACATGAAAACACGGGAAGAGAAGAAAATCGATTTCTCGGAATTGAATAAGTATATACTATAATATATATTATTAACACAAGGGGGGAAGCTTAAATATTCTTATAGATATCACCGGACAGTGATAAAATGAGAGCGAATCCAAACAGCTACCAAAGCCCTAAAATTGTGCATTTCGACATGGGCATGCAATTGCTCCGAGGCATGAACAAATTAAGAAAAACAGGAACTCCGGTATTGGGCAGCGACTATTTTATAGACGCACTCCGAAACGCCGGAGTAGCCGCCTACGATTTAACCGTTGAGCCTATTACAAAAAGCTCTGCCGGATACAACAGCTTTTACTACCGCCTGGCAGCCAGAACAGTTAAACGGCACAGAAACTTATTTTGCCGGCGTCTCTGACAAAAGGAACAGTAATTGGGGATCAGCAATCTACTATAAAGTGGCGGGCTTGGCTGTCATGAGCCAGCAAGAGCAAAAACAAAAAGATTTCGAAGATCTTAGGTTTCTTAGCTCGCACGGCGTACCTTCCTCGAAACCCGTAGCCTTGGACATTGGCAAAGGCCTTCTGATAGAAATGTTCGAAGAAGGGATAGATCTGGGAACCTTTCTAAGGAGCAGGGATTACAGCTCGGAAACAAAAATTGACAGGTTTAGAAAGGGCATGGAAACCTTAAAAAGCGCGCAGAACCTTGGCAGGCAATGCGGCGAGGCCTTAGTGGATAACTTTTTGGTCACACCAAGCGGCCAGGTTAAAATTACTGACATGGAGAAGAAATCTGTTCTAAGTGACCCTGTTACGCATGAGTTGGCATTTTTCGTCTTTTCCACTCCAAGGGACGTGCCTGCGAAACATGTTGTAAAGGCCGCAGCTGATCTTTACCCGAAAGGTGTGGTAAAAAAATTACCGAGATACGTGCTAAGGCCGTTATTTTTTCTCGACCCTGTTGCATCGTACCAGATCTGCAGGACAATCCAAGAACTGGAATAAAAATTAAATATCAAGTATTACCTGCGCTTTCCATTTCTTGCCTTCCTGTTTCACTTCGAACATATGGTACGTGACCGCTTTGACATCCACAACAAGCTCGTGCTTGTCCATGTCCACTTTTTCCCCCAAAGCTATGCATACGAGAGAATATGTCCCGGCCCGATCCTTTATTTTTACCGTGTACTTTCCGAACACCAAACGTTCGGCGTCCTTAAGGTAGATTATCTCCTGCAAAAAGTTGAACAACAATTTTTCAATGCTTTTATCCGACACTGTCATCTTCCTGCGTTTCTTCAATTCTATTTTTTTAAGGTCCTTTACCATAACGTTTGTCATCGCCAGCGCCGAGGATTCAAACATCTCTTCCAAAGAAGAGCCGCTGGCTTGGAACGCCGTGTCTGCGATTGATAAATTTTCAACAAATTTGTAAGGCATAATAAATCGCTGTCATCTTCTATTACCATACCTGCTATTAAAACCGAAGGCGACGTGGTTTAACGATAACAAAAGCTTAAATAAAACGTGGGCAAACTATTCGGATGACCGAGGCGCTTTACCTGCATGATTCTTACATAAACGAATTTACGGCAAACGTTGTTTCCTCTGGAAACCGTGAAATAATTCTCGATGCCACCGCTTTTTATCCGTCCTCTGGCGGGCAGCCCAACGACACCGGAACTATACACTTAAACGGCACCGAAGCCTCGTTCAACGTTGTCGATGTGGTAAAGAAAAACGGCCAAATAGTGCACGTTGTTGATTCTGACGGTTTAAGCCCCGGCGATAACGTCACGGGCGAAATAAATTGGTCACGCAGATACGTTTTGATGCGCATGCACACTGCAGCGCACATACTAAGCTCCGTTTTCAACAAAGAATCCGGTGTTTTAATAACCGGCAACCAGCTAGGCGTGGACAAATCGCGCATAGATTTCAACATGGAAATTATTGACCGTGAAAAAATAAATAATTACATCGAGGCCGCGAACAAAATAATTGCGGAAAATATTGCAATTGAAATGACCGTGGTTAAGCGCGAAGACGCGCTGAAAATTCCAGACGTCGTCAAGCTTGCAGGCGCGTTACCGCCGAACATACCAGAATTACGTCTTGTTAAAATAGGTTCGTATGACTTGCAGGCCGACGGCGGTTGCCATGTTAATAATACTTCAGAAATAGGTAAGATAGAGCTTATCAGCGTCGAAAACAAAGGAAAAACAAACAGAAGGATTTATTATAAAGTTATTTAGCGCTCTTATTCAACGCGTTCAATTTTCCGCCAAATTCTTTTTTTATATTTCCTAGTTCTTTTCCGATAAAAATAATTTCCGTCTTTTCCGCCTCAAACTTTTCCAAATCCCATTTTCCTGCCACGTAATTGAATAAATAACCAATGCCGTCTAGATTAACGAAACCTTTCGCCCTGTAAATATTTTCCGGCATGGAATTGGCGAATTCCTCAAAGGCTTTTTTGCTGATTTTATTTTTGGAAACGAACGCTATGAACTCCATCTCATCGTGCGTATGGTCGGAGGGCTCTGTTTTTTTGTTCGAATGAAAATTCATAATAGATTCCAGGTCAAAGCTTGATTTAACAGTCCGTATTATCTCTGCCTCTTTGTTAATTTCTCCGAGCATTTTTTCCAATTCACTTATCTCGGATATTTTTACAAGATCAGTTTTATTTAACAACAAAATGTCTGCATTTTCAATCTGGACCAGGCCCGTGTGTCCGATATTTGGATATTTCATCATCGCGTATGCATCCACAACGCAGACCACGGAATTTAATTTAACACCTTCGATACTTTCCAAGTTGGTTATCATCGCATCCGGCTCAGCGACGCCTGTTGTTTCAACGATAATGTAATCCGGCTTGTATTTTCCTATTATCTCGTTTATAGCATGTTCCAATTCGCCTGTCAGCGAACAACAGACGCAGCCGCCTGATAGCTCGATCATGTCTGCGTTTTTGCCTTTCAATGTTTTTCCGTCGATTCCTATGTCGCCGAACTCGTTCATGATTATCGCGATTTTTTTGACCGTATCCTGCAATATGCTGCGCAGAAGCGTGGTTTTTCCGCTGCCTAAATAGCCTGTTACTATGACCAAAGGGATCTTCATAGAACCTAGATTAATATAAATTAAGCTAATAAAAGGCTATGGGCGGCGGTTTTCTAAGTTTATCTCGTCTATCTTCGCAGCGAGTATGAAATCGTTTTCCGTCAATCCGTTCAAAGCGTGGGTGAATGTTATGATTTTGACCTTATTCCACCCGTAAAGATGGATATCGGGATGGTGCCCTTCTTGTTCCGCTAACGAAGCGACGCTGTTGACAAACTTCATGGCTGCTAGAAAGTTTTTGAATTTGAAATTCTTCTCTATTCTGTTGTTTGCAATGCTCCAGTTTTTCACCTTCTTTATGTACGTCAGCGCTTCCTCATCGCTCATCGAAGAGCCGTAGCCTTCGCACGAAATGCATTTTTTCTCAACCAAATCCATTTCACAATCAACTCTAATTTATCAAATCTCTTTTTTCTCCTTGTCTTGTTTACCGTGTGCCTGTGTGTCTATAATTTGCATGTTACTAACCTTTTACATTTCCAAGGGGCAGAAGTTTGCAAACTTTTTTTGATATGCCGGCATTATGTACGCTGTTAATAACCTCGTCGATGTCTTTGTAACTTGCACCGCTCTCTTCTGCCAATCCGGAAAACGAAACTGAACGGACATAAATACCGCGCGCTTCCATGTCCTTTTGCAATTTATCGCCGCGCACCATGTTCCGCGCCTGCGTTCGCGACATCGTGCGGCCGGATCCATGACAGGTTGAACAAAATGTTTCCGTAGCTTTATCGCCGCCGACCAGTAAATATGAACCCGTTTCCATAGACCCGCCAATTATTACGGGCGAGCCTTCACTGCGAAATTCCTGCGGAATTTCTTCACGCGCCGCAGGATAAGAACCAGTAGCTCCTTTGCGATGGACAACAACCTCCTTGATCGCACCATCTATTTTGTGCTTTTCCAACGACGCGCGGTTATGCGCAACATCGAATAATTGGCGAAGCCCCAGTTTTTCCGCGTCTTGTTTGAATGTTTCCGAAAAAACTTCGCGTATTCTGTGCAAAATAACCTGGCGGTTTACAAAAGACATGTTCACTGCGCATTTCATCGCCTTGAAATAATCCTGGCCTTCTGGCGAAGCGAAAGGCGCGCACGCCAACTCCCTGTCAAGTATTTTTATCTTGTATTTGCTTTCCATGACATTTAGGAATGTCTGCAGATAGTCGGTTCCTATCTGATGCCCGAAACCGCGCGAGCCGCAATGAAACATGATTACTATCTGATCCTCGAACAAACCCCATTTCTTTGCAAGCATTTCGTCTGCAATGTTTTCCTTTTTCACAACCTGTATTTCCAGATAATGGTTGCCGGAGCCTAAAGTTCCTATCTGGTTGAATCCGCGATCAATTGCTTTTGAAGAAACTTTCGAAGCGTCTGCGCCGTCAGCCGTTCCGTTTAATTCCGTGCGTGCAAGATCCTCTTCCCAGCCGTAACCATTGTCGATGCCCCATCGACCGCCTTCGACTATGACTTTTCTAAACTGGTCTTTTGTTAATTTAACAAATCCTGTAGAGCCGACGCCGGCAGGGACTTTGTTGAATAGTTTATCAACCAGCGTCTTCATGTGCGGCTTGACGTCAGTGAGTGTGAGATTCGTTAACACCAGACGCATACCGCAATTGATGTCAAATCCTATGCCGCCCGGCGATATTACGCCTTCCGTTGCGTCAAACGCCGCTACGCCGCCTATCGGAAATCCGTACCCGGAATGGCCATCGGGCATGCAAAATGCATGGTTAATGATTCCCGGTAGTGTTGCGACGTTAGTAATCTGGTCAAAAACGTGCAGATCCATCTGGTCTACAATCTTTTTCGAGGCGTAGATCCGTGCAGGAACGCGCA
>JACQNY010000103.1 GCA_016202795.1 Candidatus Aenigmatarchaeota archaeon | reverse complement strand
GTACAATTCGGTCAACTGGGGACAGAAATAAAGCAACTAAATTATAGCTGTCAAAAATCTTTTACGGAGATATTTTTCCATTTACTCTGCCGGATTCCGTGGAAATCGATTAATTTTAAGGATCCATGATCAGAGGTCGTCATAATTAAAGTTGAGCGTTATCCTTACTGTTCCGTCTCTGTACTCCAGCTTTTGCATGCCGAAATGGCCCAAGTAACTTGAAGGTCCGTTGTTCCACGCCATCATCTTTTCAATGCGTTCAGGAAGATCCTGCACGCTGACCGTCGAAAGTTTCCGAGGCCTCCCACCGGTTTCAAGATCGGCGTATTTGTCCGTGTTGGTGTCTTTTAATTCGATTGTTTTCAAACCTTTGGTCCATGCGTCCAGGATTGCAGGTTCGTATGTATGAGCCTCATCCCTTCTTGCAACTCCTGTAAAAAGGTCTGCGATGAATGTCCATGGCCTGAATTCCCTGTGATGTTCTGCGCGGTCCAGATACCGTCCGAATGTTAATGTTACCATTTAATCACAATATTAACAGAAATAATGAATATTTAAATAGCTATTCCGTAGAATTCCACAAAAAGTTGAAGTAGTTGCCAAGCACGTTTGAAGACGCGTGCTCGGATTTGGTCCAGAACGCCAGATCCTGCGATTGGTGCTCTGCGTCATCGGTTAAGGCGACTAAAGATTGCTTGTTGTCAATTATGAAAACGCGGCCTGCCGGGTTTGGCAATTTGCGGATTTCTGCTACCTGGCCCAAAGCCTTGAACGCATCCGAGGCGTCGCCTTTGTGATGGGCGGCAATCTTAATCGCTATCCCGTTGTCTTTTGCGGTTTTCAGGGAATCGTAATGGTTGATGTGAAGGTCTTTCAGACCTTGTGCTGTCGTAATGATTTGGATGTTATTTTTGGCGCCCTTGATCATTGTGCCCACATGCTGAAAAACGGAATGACGACCGCGCACAGAGCCTGTGATTTCCGATGGTTCGACAAGTTTAACGCCGTGATTATACAGTTCGCTCATCTCTTTTAACACGTCGGAATTTTTCAGCTGGTCTATTTTCTTCATTGTCAGCTCCATGTCCTCTTTTAATTTCTGGTTGGCGCGCTCCAAAGCCTCTTTCGGGTCTATTGCCACATAACGCAACGGTTTTGCGTTCTGTGCGACTAAAAAGCCTTTCGCGGCTAAGGATTCAAGGACGTCGTAACTGCGTGATCTGGGCACGTTTGCGATTTCGGCCAGTTCGCCTGCTGTCGACGTGCCTCTAGCCAGCAAAGCAGCGAATAACTTGCGCTCATAGAGGTTTAGCCCGATGTCGCGCAAAGCGTCCAAAACTTTCTGTGATACGACCATTTTGATCAGCTAAGTTAACTTCAGATAAGGTTATAAAGGTTACTATAAGTTTGATGTCACTGAATAGTGGCATAAACCCTTTATTAACATAATGATGGTTGATTGGGTTTAAATATGTTTTCTTAGTAATAGGTTCCTTATGCCTGTTGATAAAACTCCAGCAGCGTTGAAGTTTTTTGACTCTGTAATTGAAAAGCATGGGTTTAATCCTGACCATGTTGCGTCTGCACTAGCGGCTTTAGATAATAGTTTGATGGAGGACGTCCAGCTAAGGATAAAGACCCATGAACACGACGGCCCGCACACCGCGCTTGAAATCTACGGCGTTGATACAGATGTGCGTCACAGGCCGCAGAGAATGCCGAGCATGGACGCGACAGCGACCGATTACATGCGCGGGCTTTCAAGAAGGATAGGTTATGGGTTGACATCGGCACACGGTTATGTTGGCAACAGGCAAGGATACGCACACATGGGCAGGGATTATTTTGTTGCCGAGAGCGGCCTATTGCTTCCGCGTGGAGGTTTTATAAGCCTCAGGATAACAATGCCAGCTGTAGTGAGTCCCAGGGAATTAGCTGCCGCGCGCTGATTGTGAAAGATAACATAAAATCATTATCGCTGCAATATTCCTTATGACAAATATTCAGAAAGCGCAAATGGCAGAAGCGTTTAATGAATTGTTGAGGCTGGTTGACGGCCCTTCTGCAGAGGATCTTTGTTTTTTGCTGGAACGGCTTAAAGGCACCCCTGATTTTTCGGATGTTAAATTGGGAATCAGCAGAACATTCCATCACTTGGGGCTCTATGCGACAGACAACAAACCTGCTAAGCCGCCGCGTGTGGGCAGAAACATAATGGAACAGGTCAGGGAAGGTGATCCTTTTGCGAAAAGATATTTTGACGAGTTTGCTAGGAGGTCTGGATGCAGGGTTGAGCGCGCCCAATGGGAGCTGTTGCACAGGTCACAGTATTCTGGCGGGTATAACAGTTACGGGTCCCACGATTTCCCATATCCGAACAGTCATTTCTTGCCAGCCGGCGAAGACACGGTTTTTACACCCGTTGCATGGATACCTACGGAAAGTGGCAAAAGCGTACGCCTTAAGATTTACATAAAGGGATAATATTCATTATTTTACACACCTACCCGCTTCTTCGAAGAAGATTTAAATCTTCCAGCTTCTTTTATTGGTCTATGAGATACGTTTCCGGTATGGCAAGGGCATTGGGAATGTTTTTGGTACGGTTGGCAATAGCAGGCTGTTCGCTGCCCTTTATCGGAAATGGCGGACCTTTGCCAAAGGGATACAGTATTATCGAAGACGTTGCAAGGATTCCAGCAGTTGAAGGAAGAAAGGTTGAGAGAAGCATAGACGGTTACAGGGTGGAACAGGAAATTGGCGGTCGGACGTTCGTATTCACCCGCGGTCTTAAAGCGTGCAAGCTAAGCTTTCCTGGAGCAGAACTTTCTGATGCCGATTGTAACGGAGATGTAGATGGCATAAACGCAAACAATTCATACGGAGATGATGACAAGCCCAAGTTCGGAAATCTGTTCAAAGAAGCGGATTC
>JACQNY010000098.1 GCA_016202795.1 Candidatus Aenigmatarchaeota archaeon | reverse complement strand
TTAATGGCCAGATGCGTGTTATTGAAACACTCATTGATAGCAGAGTCGGTTTTGTCGATCTCCAGAATCTGACTGCACATCAAACTGACGGACGTCAAATCGCCCATGCCACGATCAATCGGGCCAACGGTGTTGTGACCATTGGCGATGATTCAATCCACACACTACGACAGGTTACAACTATAGAAAATCTAGGTCCGGATGAAAATTTTACTCGTGCATTATTTGCACATGCTGGAATTATGGAAGGTATTCATCATTTTGTTAATGGCCACATGAGATTTCTCGAGTATTGGAGTGGTTTGGAGGTTGTCTATGCAGATTTGAGCGACTCAAAGGCTGCTGCGCTCGATAATTCAGATAAAGTTTTTGGGCTTTATGATTCCTATGGAAAAAAACTCGGTTTTGGAGTTGTTGATTTCGGTGCGGGAGAAGTATTGGGATATCAAAATTTAGCCGGAGAATATTTTGTACGGTCTGATACTCAGGGTTTCGAAGCTGTCGGTATTGTTAAATCTAATTCATATGAAGCTTGGATTACACCGCTATTGATTGCAGAGCATCAAGCTACGATTTCAAGATGGACAGCGCGGTTAAACAATGCAAAGGGTGACGATAAATTCATAAAAGTGGCTCAGGCACGAATTGATAAAGAAAAACAGGCAATCCGGGATCTTAATCTCGGAAAAATGCCTGAAAGTTTTGAAACAGTGTTGACTTCGGGTGAAAGCGCTATCGTTCATGTGACTGCCACCGACATGATTGACAACAGCGCCGGCCAGCTGAGTCAGTTAGAACTAACGCGCGCTGTGATTGTGATGACTATGTTTGGAGCCCAGATTAATCCTCAAACCTTAGAAATTGGTTCGACGACATTTGCGCTGACAGACATGAACGGCAATCCGATCGCCGGATATAAAGGAAGCGTTTTTCATGACCGTTTCTTTCTGACGTCAAATGGCGGCGAAAGCCATTCGATGCTGCGTCTTAACAATTCAGGCGGCCTGGAATTTTTTGACTATTCAGTTGAACACATAAACCCGAGCATGAAATTTGCCCGTGAAGATTATGGAATGACAGGCTCTGCGTTAATGAAAATGTTGGAAACATCGGGTCAGTTGCATGAAACTACCCTACCCATGTTTGCACGGCTTTTCAATCTTGACATTAATGATGAGAATACCACGAACGAGTTTGAATATAGATGGCAGGGCGATTTAATTATGCGTGAAAGTCAGCGGGCAGTTATATTTGAAGCAGGATATCATGTAAATGCGTCTCCTGACGATTTGAGTATCGCCGCGTTATTTGCCACCGGAAATTCGTATTTGGGCACCGTGATTTCAGTCCCGACCGGCATGGTTGAAAATGCGAAAGGAACATGGGACCAGAAATTTACGTGGCAAGAGTTCTCACGTATACGCGATGACGATAAAAGCGGACGAACCGTTGGCCTTACTTCGCTCCAAAGCGGCATGTCCCATGTCTTGAAATGGGCCAATGGCAGCGACATACCTGAATTTGCATCGATGGATTTTCGGTCCGGCCAAATTACGCTCCAGCAGTTTTCCAAAATGACCGGCCGAACCGGGCTGGCATTGCCGGGCTATGAGGAGGTTAATGCATTCGGCATCCAGTTTGAACATGTACGTTTAATTCTTGGCAGCGACGGCCGTTTAGCAAGCGTTTCTCGCCCTGAATATGTTGCAAACAAACCTGCTGATATGCAATCAAAACTCGACCAAGGTCTAATTGATTTAAATCAAGAATTTGTGATTGCCTATTCCCCGAACGCCAAAGGCTACGTGACCCAGCTTGGCTTTGGGGCCTCATCCCTCATGGTGCCATTCATTAATAATCCGTCATCTTGGAGTGATTTAAAAGCCGCTCATGCCTATGAATATGAAAGGGCCCATCCGGGAGAAAAGCTAGAAGGAGATGCTCTGAATAAACTTGTCAGAAACCGGATCAGTTCTGGAGAAAGTTTTCAGGGCGCAATTAAAACATGGCAAGAATGGGTGATCGAGAAAGGCGGTTATGTTGCCGCCAGAAACTTTACGAACTTTGCATCGGTTATTTCCGGAACGTCTGAGTTAAGCGCTTTACAGCAAGACGCGTTTTTATTAGGGGCCAAGCTTGATGCGAGTATTGACAATGGCATCGCGCGTTTTGTCCGAGATACTCCGGGTTGTTTAATGTGGGGCGATGACTACCAGCGGGAAGTTGCGGATGCTTATAGACTGGCTATCGGTGCACGTGTAGGATTCTATGATGTCAAAACCGACCCTCAAACGGTTACCTTACAAACGATGTCAACCATTGTCGATCAATACATAAAACAAACAAGCGGAACCGCCGTCCAAGGTTTGCTTTCGATTACTCTAGACAAAGATAAAACTTTTAATTCTGCTTATACCTATAAAATTCTTTCTCTCGAAGAAAATGGGTTTGCCGGCATAAATGGTGCCAATGTCGCTACTGCAATTGCACACTCTCAGGGCGTTCGAGCCGTGAGCCTCGATGAGCTTGGCGAGCATGTAAATCTTGAATTCGCGAAGTCGTTTACAGTTAGTTTCAACGGAACGATAGACCAAAACACCGGCACAATTCCCGCCAAAACATTGTTTGAATCTTTTGCGGTATCCGGAGCATTTGCTTTTGGAGATCTCAATGAAACGCAACAACAACTTTTATTTGGCACGCCGGTGCGTTTTAGAGAATCGGGCGCATTTGCGCGGTTTATTGAACTTGAGTATGGCAAAGCTTTTAGCGGAGCCGATCAATTTGGGCACGACTATACCTATGAATATGGAACACTTGCGGCAAATTTAGCGCGCGAATCCGGATTAAGTCAAAGTGTTGTAAATGAAATTTTGTCAGACGCACACAAAACATATCGAGGAAATAATCGAGGAGGATGGAACGGAGTTCGAGATGCTGTTGTCGCCGCGATAAATAATAAACTCGTAAGCGACGGTACAGCGGGCGAACATTATTATTTTTCACCCGATACAAGCGTTCAGATGACTCTCTTCACGGTTCATGATGCCAATGAAGCAGGTTTGTCGGTTACCGTGCCGGCGATGAGTGCCATTGCGCGAGCGAGTCAAAGCAATATTGATGAAGCTGGTTTCTATCAAATTTCAACTGGCTACAGTGCACCCTTCCTTGGTTTTATCGGCGGAGGCTATAGCCTTGATAAGGTCGCAAAGTATGGCAACCATGGCCGCTTTTTAGAAACTGGAATTGTTACGGACGGCATAGTAGCGGGCGGTTTCGCTTTTCGTCATTCGAATGGCATGCTGGATTTTGCCTCTGGCCCTGGAGAAACGGCTTGGTTAAATGAAGACGGTGTTCTAAGATTGGATGGAAAATATCACGGTTCCTCACTAGGTTCTAGAATTCGCGACTTATATGTTGGCCCTTCCGCTGCGTTGGTATCTCAAACCTATCATTTTGATTTAGTTAATGGAATCACCACGATGGAATACCACAGCGCTGGTGCTGAGGCAGGAAAGACATTTTTTGAACGCTTAACGCCGGCTGGAATGATACAAACGTGGCATGAGTCTTCAACAGCCTATAAGTGGTACATGGGAGTGTCTGCTTTAGTTGCAGCAGTAGGCGGCTTAGTGATTCTGACTACAGGTGCATTGGGGGTAGGCGGGGCAGCTGCGGGAACATTCAAAGCAGCTTCCTTGACCGGCGCTTGGTATATCGGCGCTGCCGGTGTTTCCGGAGGTGTCATGGTTGGATCAACCTACTTAGCTCACGGGCGGGTGCTTTCAATGCGGGACAGCAGAGGCGATTTGACGATCGAAGAAATTAATAGAATCGCCGCGAAAGATAGCGTTCTTAATTTTAACCTCAAAACGATCAATTACGCACTTAATAGTATGATTATTTTCGGAACCTGGAATATCGGCGCAGGATTAATGAATGCCGGCACACTCCGTTCAGCTTTAGCTGTAAAGGTAGGCAGCCAAGGATTTGTGCGCAGCGTCTTCGCCACCGCGCGACCGGGCTTAGTTGGGCTCGGTTTGCGAGCAGCGGTAGGATTCGGAAAAGGAGTGACGGCAGTCGGAAAGGTTATTACGTTTCCTTTCAGGTGGCTTGCCAATAATTTTGCCCGGATCTCGGTGCAAGCGTCGCAATTAACAAAAGCCCAGATGAGAATCCTGATTCAAAACGGGGCAAAAATCACCCGAGCTTTCGCTAAAAATGCAGGGGTTGGAACCGGAGGCTACTTCATTGAATTTTCTGGAAACAGCGCGGTTCGTGTATTTTTGCGGCAAATAACATCCGGAAGATATTTCTTGGGCCAGGCCATTTATATTGGAGTCAATTTGCCGTTTGTTTTGAACACCGCCGCCCACGCCATTGCAGACGTGAGGTCCGTTTTAGGATTCAAAAACGCGTCAATTGAAAGCATTATGCTTTCAAAAGGCGGAAGATGGTTCAGTCCGAGCGGAATCATAAAGGAAATTCGCTTGATGTTTGCGGGCATGCGTCAAGGAAGCGGCCTCGGTCAATTCGTCCAGACTTACAGCACGCCCGAGGGCATTCTCCAAATGGCTTTATTTATCGGCGTGTTTCACGTTTTTGCGATTGCGCCGAACGTTTTTGCGAACAGCTTGAGAGCTGGATTCGTCAAAGTATGGGACTTATTGAAACTCAAAGTCGGTGGTGCGCTTGTGGGCGACATTGGCGGTTGGATTGGAAATACGCTGGGAGTAAGCCTAGCAGGTCGTGATGCGGCATTTGTTACGGCCATGTTTGGCGCTGTGCGAGGCATTGGGAGAGTGATCGGTCGTATCTGGGAGTCCAGATTTATCTCCGGTATTTGGGAAGAGGGAATCAAAGAACCGGTCTTAGGAAATATTCTTCTCGGATGGCTGCCCAGCAGCCTTCGTGAGATTGCCGTCGAATTTTTTGATGTCGCCCGCGGCCGGGCCCACTTTAATGTGAATGCACAGCTGAATGCCTTCCAACACCATGTTCAAACTGCTCATACGGCAATCGCAGAGGTTCGCCACGCCGTCGGCGTTGCCAAGATGACGGACGCACAAAAGGTGAATCAGTTTGGCACGGTACAAACCGCTGATTTATTTGTGCTCAAGGCGATCGGCCAGCTTGGTTCTGTTGAGGCAGCTGAGCAGTTTCTTGCAAGCGGCATCATTTATAAGATTGAATCTGCGGCGGCAATTTTAGCCGGGCAAGCCTCGCCCATCATTATTTCGTCCTTGTCTCCCATTGCTGCAGTTCCGACGGTGGCGGCCCTTCCAGCGGTGACGCCTGTTATCGGTGCGCCCAGTACAAGGGTCACACAACTGCAACAGACCGTCGATCGTGTTCGGAAGATGGAAGCGCCCTTCGGAAGCCCGTCACGCACCCTCGAGTTTATTGACCTCATTGAAACCCAGATTGCAATTCTGGAAGGCCGTGCCTCCCCGATGCCGACAGCAATCATCCAGAATCATGAACTGGTAGATTACCTCACGAACCTTCCTTCCCATCAGAAGGCACAGATTTTTTCATCGGTTGAGACGGCCGATTGGTTTGTAGCGAATCTGATGAAGCAGCAGGCTCCGGCTCAAACTCCAATTGCTTCCGTTCAGCGTGTGATTGCGGAGGCTCTCCATCAATTTCACTCGCAGAACAGAAGTACGGGTATACGCGCTCTGGATGGAGCCTTGTTATCGTTAGGAAGAATTCAGACTAATAGTTTGTTGGTAGTCCAAAAACTGTCAACCTATTCTACCGATTTGACTCATCCTTGGAATATGGAAGTTGTGAACAATATGAAAGTCCTTTTGCGGGAAAATCCGTTCATTGAGATTGACATCGAAGATTTCTCCGGTTTACAGGCGGTCGCTGCTTTACAAACTGTGGCACAGACGATCAATTCAAACGCATCCATCGCGGATACCGTTACTGCAGCCGCGCTGTTGGGAGAAGTCGGTTTTGGGCGTTATAGCAACGCCGTCGTAAGAGCGCTTCAATCTGGTCAAATTACTTACGCGCAATTTTTAAATGTTGTTCATGATCTTGCTCTTGCTTCAAAAAACCTCGTTTCGATCGTCGAGGGAACCGGCATCAGCGTATCGGAGCAGCTCTTCCAAAATGTTGCGGCAGCTCGTTTCATCGGAGTCAAAGAAGCGCAACCTTTCTTAAAAGCGATCGGCATTTCGAAACCGGTGTTCACGGCATTTGGTCAATTAGATGATGTCGCAAAGTTACAATTTACATCGGAATTAAGCGCTCGCTCTGTCTCGATCACTCCGGAAGCAATTCGGTTTCTTATTTTAGGGGCGCAGCTAAAGTCAATTCCCGCAGTTGTTAACGCTTCTTCAGTAGGAGCCTATCTTGATCGCATCCAAACAGTTGCTGAAAAATTAGGCGTATCCAAACGCGCAATCAGCACTTTTCTGGGACTCAATTTCAATTTGGCCACTCAAGATGAAATTCAAAAGTTTTTCATCGACCAAGGGCACTTAGCCGTGTTTCAAAATATAGGCAACTTATTAATAGAAGCGGCCGGTACGTTTGACCTCGAAAAAATTGGAAACTACAGCCAGATTTTCATCGCCGGCGGTTGGCTCAGCACGCCGGGTTTCGCGCATGATCTAAATAATTCGCACGTAAGCCCGTTACTAATGCAGCAAATCGAACAGAATCCTTTCCTGGGACGGCAGATCGCCATTGATTTGGTCAGCACGACACAAACGGGGCGGCTTGCAAGAACTCCGGAAGCAATCGCAAACGCAATCAATAAGTTCGGATTGATTCGATCGACAGATCAAAAGGTCTTTGTTGATATTTTGCGCACATTGGGTCGAACAGATCCTTTAGCTTCCAATTTATATCAAGCGGTTGGGGCCATGCAGCCTGAGTTAAAGACCTTCGATAAGTTTGTAGGCAAACTAATGGAATCGCCCCAGATTGTTTTCTTAGAAACTGGTCAGTTGATCGGGTCGCTTCAAGCGATCGTTGACCGAATTGTATTTGTAACTAATGACGGAAACGCGATGGAGTTTATTAGCCCGCCAGTCAAAGAAAAATTCGGTGCGGAAGGTTTGGACGCTCTCCGTTCGCGCGAATCTGTTGTCAACCGCACGCCCATGTACGATCGAGCGCATCAGATGGCAACTCAATTGATCTACGAGTTCTTTACCATGAGCGGTTCCTTGCGGCCGGCGCTTGTTTCCGCGGGGGTTCAGTCGTCTGTGGGTGATTTGGCCTATGTTTCACCTTTCTTCAGAACCACGCCTTTGGGCCGCGTTCTCAATCTCTTGGTAAATGGTTTTGCGGTGCCCGTTTTTGAAACCATTTGGTTCCAAGGTCTTTTGCCGATTTTTGTCGGTTATGAAAAAGCAAGCGAACGCTTTGCGGATGCACACAAGCCAGCTGCTTTCAGGGAATTTGTTGCGAAAATTGCAACGGCAGGAGCCGTAGGGACGTTTGCTGATTTTTGGCGCGTCCACAGGGCTCAGCACTATGAATTTGCGAAGAGAATGGGCAAACTCGGTTTAGTCGGCGCCATGGCAGAACATATTCGCAACAACGTAAGCGTTTTAACCGGCAGCGCGAAACCGGGGACTATTCTTCACAGCGCATTGGGAACTTATGAGGCAGTAGATGTTTTCGAACCGTTTAGCCGCTCACTGGCCTCTTTTGATTTGGCAACGGCTGCGCTTGCATTGGAACTGGCCCAGGAAAATGGCGACGTAGATCCCGCAATCATTGATAGATCGAAAACTCTTTTGGCTGTTTATAAGCAGCTTGCGGCTCCGCTCATCAAATTGACTCCGGAGCAGTGGAAGATCATCGCCGAGCGCAAAGGCCTGACGAGAAAGTTAAAAATCCAATTAAACTTACGGAATCAATTGAGCGCCCTCCAAGCGCAAGGAATTGAGGTTCCGACAGTCGAGGAAATTCAGACGGCGATATATCAGTTTGCGCTCAGGCTCCAAGAAGGAATGATTGATTTGAGTTTCTTATCGGTTAGTGACGACATCCAACTGCCGTTAACGCCGGAAGCGCAGTCAGCGCAACCGCAAAGCGTTCAACCAGCAGATCAAAGCGTACTCATCAGGATGGGCAGCCTGCTGGATCGCATGCGGCCTTATCAAGGATGGAACCAAAATGGCTGGCGCCGAGAAGCTGTGGATTTGTTGCAGGCCGAATTTCAGGAAGGGCTGAAATCGAAAGGAGTGAATCTTGAAGAGGTACAGGATTACATGCTGCATGCGGCGCACGCAGTCACCGGACTCGACCTGATGATCTTGCATCTTAAATTGCTTTACACGGCTTCCGGCGATTTGGAAACGATTTTGTCGATTCTTCAGATGATTGCCGAGAAGGGCATGTGGAATCAACTTTCGGAAGAAATCAAAGCAGAGCTCAGCGAATATATCGAGTATTTGGTGAAAGCGAAGGTGTACGCCATCACCAGCAACTCAGCGCTTTCGTTTGATGAAAAAATAAAAGCATTGAATCAACTTCAGGATCAACTGAAGCAAGTGAAATCAAAGGCGGCTTCCGAAGAGGGAAGCGCAGTGGCCGTAACCCTTCAAGGAATCGACCGCGGCATTCAGCTTCTCAACGAAGCCCTCGAAGAATTACAAAAGCCGCTTCCGAGCGCGGAACATATGGGCCGATTGTACGAAGTTCGGAAACAGCTGGCGCTTAGAATCGAAGAGTTCCAGCGGCAGGCTGAATTGGCGCAGGATCCTGTGGTGCTTGAAAAACTGGTAAGGTCCATTCGGACCTTAACGGCGGGTTACCGGGAGGTGGACGAATTGCTTGAGAGTGAGCTTCAAGCCGTCCGGCAGGCAATTCAAGACCGCAGAGTTTCCAGGAAGGATTGGGTTTCTAAAGTGGGGTTTGAACTTCTGGACATTGATCCGGTTGAGGCCAAACCAGACGAAATTGCTGACCACTACAAGCTGCAGTTTGGTGAGGACGCTATCGTTGACGCCATTGCTCAAGATGAAGACGGCGGAACGTTCTTCAAGGTGATCACACCCGCTGAAAAGGGTGAGCCGCGCGCTCAGCGAGTTCGTATTGTCGACCCACAAGGTCAGGTCATCGGCGAATATACAGCCCGACGGAAAACCATTACCGGCGGCAGGGCGATCGAGTGGGGAACGGGGTATGTGGATGAAAAACTGACCATGAACTTTGATCGAAACGGAAATGCAAAGGCCGACGCCGCGGCTTTAGACGGTCCGGAACCCCCCGAATTTGGCAAGACGCTTTACTTCGGCAAAGAAGGCGAAACGATTTTCTTGGTGCCGGGAGGGTTCCGGATTGTTTTCGAATCAGATGGTTCCCTCCGCAGCGTGGAATCGATTCGGCATGACAGCAAAGATCCCAGAATGACTCCCTATAGGCAGAGATTCCGAGAGCGGCAAGCGGAGCTTCAGAAGGTTGAAAAGCGTTTAAGTGAAACAGGCTACAAGTTAGATCAATTGAAACAAAAGAATCCGGCTGATGGTCAAATCGATGCCTACGAAAAAGAAATCACTGAACTTAAGAGACGCGCTGAATGGTTGAGAGGGCGCATTCATAAAGGCGTCGACATACGAACAAGGAGATTACAAAAGCTGGAAGGCCGTTTAAGTAAACAATTAACTGAAAGCGGCGGCAAGCTTTCTGAACTTGACGAAATCAAAGCAGCCCAGTTGGAAGAGTTAAAGCATAAGAAAGAACTTGATAAAGCCAGAGAAGACTTAGAGGCAATGCGCATGCGTAGAAGCGAGCACGAAGATGCCGATGCTCAGGCGAATCGCGAAGCTCAGGAACAAAATGTTAGTAAGCAAGAGAAGAAAGTATCGGAAAAAGTAGCGGAACTTGAACAAAAGCTTAACGCCTTATTTAGCAGTCTTCAGGAAAAATCCGGTATACGTGAAGAGGCCCAAATCCTCATCATTCAATTGACTCTGCTTGAGCGTGAAATCCAGAACTTGAAGGAGATGGGCAAAACGATTAACGATGACCAAGTCTGGGATTTTAAACCGGGTAGCAATGAGGCCCATGTTTACCAAACAGCCAAAACGTTGCTACAAGGAAAGGACATTCTGGGAGCCGTCAGTCTTGATACCGATATTGCAAAACGTTCCGAAAGCGTAGATCCTAATACTAAAAAGTTAGCGCTTGCGAAGAATCTGGATGAGATCGCAAAGAGACCGTTCGCAGATCGGAATCGGGAATTACGCGAAACGGGAAACAATTACGGACTCCGAGTTAAAGAGGACGTCTATGGCATTGCTGTCGAATTTTTAATTAAAACAAATCAAGGTAATATTGACTTCCGCAAAAAGTTGATCGCGTTTCTGAGGAATCTTTCCGGCGCGAAGGATTCTGAGATTTCTGACGATGACCTGCTCAAGCAGACGTCCAAACTTATTGTTGAGGCCATGAAAGAAGCAAAGGAATTTTTAAGAGATGATCGGAATAGATTTCACAAACTTGGCGGGAGGAGGCAAGATAATAAAAAAAGAGCTGCTTTTGAACTCATTAAATTCGTTGAAACTGAAGTTGTGAAAGCGTCCAAGACAAGTGAAATTTTCAGAAATTCAGTTGCTCAGGCCGTCCGTGATCTCGCCCACAATGATCAAGTCCAAACTAAAATCAAAAGTGAAAATTTTGACGAAAATCTTCTGTATCAATTTGCCGTCGGCTTAACACTCGCTCAATGGGTGTTTGGCAAGGATCACCGAGTTTATCGCGGCATCCAATTGCTTGAAGGCCTCGCGATGGCGCAAGGAAAGATCATCGGCGTTCCCACCGCGCAGGGCAAGACCATTCTGATGACCATGCGGAATGTGATCAAAGCTTTCTCGGGTAAACTCGTGATTAACGAGGAGCCGGAAGGCCGATTTGTCCGAAATAACCTATGGGGAGATCAAGCGGCCGTGTATGCCGCTTTCGGTATAGAAACGGAAGGTGTTTGGCGCGATAAGATGAGCGATCCAAATGTCATTCGCGAAAAGTTCGCCCGGGACGAGCGCAATCCTCAGCACAAGGTTGTTTATATCGGACGGGATGATCTCCAATTTATTTTCCTGGAAGATCAGCAGCAGCGGCCCGGCCAGCGCCCCACGCTTTATGAAGTGGGTAAATATGTGTTTACGGTGGATGAAATCGACGATGCCATGATGGTTCCGATCGATTACATCAACGCTGAGATGGGCCGGCGTCTTAACGAAGACCAAATTAAAACGCTTCAGGGCATTTTAGTTATGGCACGCGCACTCGTTAATGCCAAAGCCGGTGACAAACAAGTTTCAATTCCGATGGCTCATGCCAATGATGAATATCGCTATTACCAATGGCTAGAACATAAGTTTTCAGCCAAGAGCGGTGAAAAGCTTTTTACAATAACAAAGCGGCAGGGTCACGAAGGAAAATGGGTACTTCACTTCAATGGGAAGAAAAATAAAGAGTTGCTCGATGGGCTGTATGACATCTTTTCTGGTCAATTCAGCGGAAGCATGGCTTCATTTATGGAAGCGGTCGAATTGGATAATCCGGGTGCCATGAGTCCTGAGGCGATTGACACCTCTGAAGGCCCAAGGGTTGCGTTCGAACATCTCTTACAGGCAGCTCTCAGAATGATTTTAACCAGGACTTATAACGAGGATCTGCGCTTGAGAATTGCCGAAAACGATGATGGCACCGTACAAACCATGGGTGGAGACACGGTTTATGAATTGGTCGTGCTGGGTGAAACAGGCATGGAAATGCCGCAGCGTGAAGAAAATTTTGGCGCTACGTTTTGGGAATCGCTGCTTTTCTCCCATGTCCGGGAACAGAATGGAGTCTTATTAGTTCAAGGCGATACTCAAGTGAGCGGCAAAGTCCACAGTTTAGATCTTTACATGAATAAAGTGGCGAGGCGCCGTGATGGCGGCTATGACCTGGCGGGTTCCAGCGGCACCGTCGTTGCGGAATACGAAATTCAGAGTATTCGCGGCGGCGACAACCGTAGCCGGCAGGACATTGCTTTTGTGGAATTGCTCCGCAAACTTAAAATCATTCAAAAGAACGAAAACCCCATTCCATTTCCGACCCACATGGATCGCGCAAGAGAAGTATTGCTGCCGCAATTTGCCACGTCGAATCAAGAAGCCATGGATCTTTTATGGAAGCGGATTGAGCAATTTGAAACTGAAAATCCGGGTACGATTATCCGGATTTTCTTCCGCAATGCCAGGATGGCCCAGCGGTATCATGAGGATTTTTATGGGCGTTACAGAGACATGTTGATCGGGGAGTGGAATAAAGTCTTCAATACTGAAAATCCGGAAGTAAAGCGCAGCATAGATCGCTTGACTTCTTTGATCGATCGCTTGAAAGAAAACAACGGCGACCAGATTAAAAAGCAAAACATTGAAAACGAAATCAACACTATTTTTGACCGACTCGTCAGCAGCCCCGGCCATTTCAAAAATCCACAGGCAGCGAGCGACCCTCTTGTCTTGGAGCAAATCGCTCAACTGCGCTTTGATACGCTTCGTGTGGCACGGTTCTTCTTATTTGACGGCAGCGAATCCCAGTACTTGCTGGATGAAGCAAGGCGAAATCCTGACAAAGACAAACCAGGCGGATACCTGGGAGGGATCGTTTTCGGAACCCCTGCGGTGGGCCGCGGGATCGACTATGAAGCGCCTGATTTTGACCATGCAGTCCGTGAGTTAATCGAACAGAGCGCTCGGCTCGGCATTAAGATGGGTCGTGAACTTTTTACGCAGTTTGCGCCGCGGTTTAGAGCATTCCTTAATCTTGAAGAGACTGACATTGAAGGCCTTAAAGATGACGAAATTACAAAATTGGTTTTTGATGCCTTAAGGGGGAATTTCTTAAAACATCGCGACCTTAGCCAAGACGGGCCGCGCAAAGAACTTCGCAAAGAACTTCATAACCTTTTGTCTGATCTAAAAGGAGCGGCAAAGTTACGGGTACGTTTTGCCGCCGGAAACTATGGCGAGTTTTTCGGACGCCCGGTTTTACAAGCAGAACAACTCTTCATGACGGAACAAATGTTCCAGCGGATGGGTGTTGCCATTGATTATGGCGAGTTTGCCATCAACGTCGGGATTGCAGATGATTTGTACAAACAAGAGCAGCAATATTCGCGTTCCGGCCGGAACGAAGGGATTGCCCATGTCATGGACATTTTTGTTAAGGACGAAGACTTGGACAACATTGTGGCACAGGGCTTTAGCAGGCAGCACGGTTCTCCAAGCATGAGGCATCGGTCGAAGGAAGTTCGGTTCAGAGAATTACTTAAAGAGTATGACGCAATTCAAAAAGAATTGGATCTGGAACTCGTAGGGCCAAGGCAAAATCCGTCGGCAATTCAAAGGCTGCAACGGGAAATTAAAATGCTTTCCCGAGAGTTGACAAATCTCTATAACGAAGCGCGCATTCGGAAGACCGAAACGAAAGCAAAAAAGATCTTCACGGATTACCAGACGGCGCGTGTGGAATTCATCATGAATAAAATTGCAAACCGCATGCAAGTGCAGTTCTTGGGCCCGAACGGAGACGGCCATGTTGCGCTCTATCCCTATGAGCGTGCTTTAATTCTGGAATTATTTGAGCTCTATGAGAAAGGCTTTGTTTCAAAGGCCATATTGCCGCGGGATCAAACGGTGATTATTCAAGGTATTTCTTTTGAAGTCGTCCGTGAAACCGGGAAAAATGGCAAAGAAGTCTTGGGCCTCAGAATTGCCGACGAAACGTGGATGGCCAAAGGCGGCCGGATTGATATAGAAGGAATTTTGGGTTTTTCGGTCAGGCGGGACGGTGAGAAATGGGTTTTGGAGGGAGACCGGGAAAATTTGGTTCCCTGGCTTGAGACGGACAGCAAAGGAAAACGTTTGGTTGAACGAAATTGGCTTTCTCGAACGGCGAATCAAATCAGGGGCGGTGAAATTCAAGGCAACGCGCAGCTTCTGGAAAAGGGGCTTCGCGAGGGACTGACCGGATTGGGCGTCCAAAATGCAAAGGAAAAAGTGAATCGATTCATGCGTACCTATCGGAAAGCCGGTGTTCCCGCATTCGGCTACAGGGCTTCCGCTCAGGAGATGGCAAGCGCATTCCTTTCAGAGCGCGTTCCAGAAGCGGAAACTTTTAGGGACCGGTTTGCCAAGGTCCTCTTTAAGGCCATGTTTGACCGGTATCGTGACAATGTGAGAACAAGGCCGCATGAGGCCAAAGCGTTGTTGGTCAAAGAACTTCGGGCAATCGGCATTCCCGTTCCTTCTTCAATCGATCTGAATGGCAAAGTGAAGGATCAAGAACAGGCCGTTGTGATTCAGCTGGAGAAGCAATTGATGCATTATGGATCAACCGCAATCGACCGGGACCTCCTGGATCTTGCAGTCAGACGGTACAATTCCAATCGATTGGTTCGGCAAAATGAAATTCGCTATGCGCAAAAATGGGGCAATTTGGGGTACTGGTATTACGAAGAAGGAGTGAATGAAAAAGCAGCCCGAAAGAAAGCGGATCTTTTAAAAGTGAGGCTGCAGCAAGAGCGGCGCCACAAGCAAAGTTCTTTCATGGAAAACTTTGCTTATGCGTATATCGATCAGGCAAAGAAAAACCAAGCTGACTTAAGAGCGGATGATCTGGAAGCCCAAGAAACTTTGGGACGGCATTTGTCGCGGGGCAGGCAAAGAGACGTTGCCGAAGATTCGAGAGGGCTTGAGGTGGGAAAGATATTGGAAAGGTTAGACGGCCAATTTTCGGGTTTGTCAGAGCAGGTGGCTCGCGCCGTAATTGATCATCACCCGGAAACCGCGAAGAAGGGGAGAAAAACACAGGAAGAATCAAAGACGCTGAGGTGGATGGCAAAACTGGGTGATTTTGCAAAAAAAGAACTCCTCTTACCTGCAGTGAAACTGTTGGAACGAACAGC
The DNA here is from genome assembly GCA_016202795.1 of Candidatus Aenigmatarchaeota archaeon. Classification (GTDB taxonomy): domain Archaea; phylum Aenigmatarchaeota; class Aenigmatarchaeia; order JACPZZ01; family JACPZZ01; genus JACPZZ01. The sequence continues at coordinate 8,754 of JACQNY010000098.1, read as the reverse complement.
CATCGGAGTTGCTGGCCTTGTTTCAGTCTCCGGAATTGCGGCAAGACGTTTGGGTCAATTAAGACGTTGGCTTGAAGCGCCGGGTGAAATGACCCAATCACAAGATGTGACAGCCGACTTTGCAGAACGGTCTCAAACAACCGTGAAGGTCGTCAGGCCGTCCCACCAAGCAGATGAGTATCGCAGCGCGACACGGGTGAATGTCCAAATTAGCCGGCCGAGACGAATCAAAAATAAAATTCTGCCGCTTACGGTACCCATCGCGCCCGTTACAAACTCCGTCTCTGTATCGACTGAAACGGTCGGTGAAAGAGTCCATAAAACGGTTACAGTAGATTCACAAAGCGGACATTTGGAAGCCGCTCAAGCTTTGCAGGCTTTCGGAAAATTAAATGGTTATACCGTTGATTCATCGCCGGCCGTTTATACGGTTATTTTAAATTACGCTCAGCCTCCGGATGATGAGGACAAAAAGCAGACAGGCGGGGCCGATTCCATTACCTTTGAAGACCTCAGCGAAGAAGAGATGAGGGCTTTGCTCGAAGATCCAACGGGCTTACAGGATGTATTGGCTTGGAAAGTGGGCGCGAAGTTTACGGCAAAAGGTCATCAATTTCTCTTAAGCGAACGTGCCGAGGTGGAAGGAGGGGTGGTTCGGGGATTGGGTCATTTCGTCATCCTTCCGCTCCGGAATGCGCCTCCTGAGTTGTTGGAAGCCGTAGATCCGGAAGCGCGCCGCCTCAATCAAGGGCTGTCGCGCGCCCAGATTGTCGCTTCAAACAGTGAAATCGTTCAGATTCAACACGAGGGTAATAACATAAAAGTCGTGAAGACGAAAGACGGCGGCTATGCCTATGTCCATCAGAAAGCGAAATTGGACAATGTTCATCTTTCCAATGGTTCCTATGTAGGTGAAAATGTGGAGTTAGCGAACGTAAAACTTGGAACGGATACGGTAATTCGCGGCGGTAAGAACCCTCATTTCAAAACAATCATCGGTTCCATGGAAGGGTCTGTGACGGTTCTCGGTCGGTCTGTCTTTATTGACGAAGCAGTTCAAATTGAAGCGGGGGTTTCCGTCGGCGACCGTTCGAGAATTTTACCGAAACGAATTATAAAACGCAGCGGAGAACAAATCATTCCTACCGTCATTAAAGCGGGCTCCAAAATTCGTCACCGTGTCAAAATTCAAGGTTCTTTGGTTAATGGCACCGCAGAAGAGAATGTCTTCATCGAACTGTCGAATTTTTACGGAACCGCCAAAGCGGGTTCGATTGTTTCAGAAATTCATGTACGCGATGGCGCTCAACCAATGATCGTGCCAGAAGATCAGGTTGCCTACTTTGCCGGAAACCGGAAAGGCATCCGTATAATTTCAAAATCTGATTATGAAGCGAAACTGAGAAAACAGATTCAGCCGATGCCGGTCCTGCCGCGTTCTCGACCCATGCGATTTTTCTTTATCATTCGGATGTTCTTGAAACACTGGGCGAACGAAGGTTTTAACTGGATCCAGGAGTTTTATGCCAGAGGGAACATCAAACGGATTAAACACGCCATCAGAACGGAAATCTTTTTTAAAGAGATGCGGGAAGACGGCGGTTTCCTTGTTGAAGCAGCGAGCCTGACTGAAGATTCGCTGCTGAAGCAATTGCCGTATAAAGGAAATGTTGGCAACTTAAAAACGCATTATCGGAATTTTATAGCGCTTCGTAAGCAGGCTGAGGAAATAGAACAATCTTTTCGGTCCTTGCCGCCCGACCAAACTGAGGAGCGCCAAAGACTTCAAAAGCAATTCGAACTTATTCATATTCGAATGATGAATGATTTAGCGAATTTGTTCAAAGGTGAAACAGAAGAGAAAAGGTTGGAGAAAGCCAAGATATTAGCTCAGCAGTTTGAGAGAATTGATCAAAAGCTGAAAAATTTGGATCCAAATCAGCGCGCAAAAGTTTTGGAACAGATGAGAAAATATGCACGATCGAGAGCCACTTTGCTTCAGCGCCAAGAAACTTGGCAAATTTGGAAAAAACCGGTGATGGTCGCAAGCGCCGTTGTTTTGTCCCTCGTCGGCATTTTTGTACTTGCGCCTTTTGCCGTGGGGGCTTTAACCGGAGTCAGTATGGGAACTGGCATTGGATTAATGGCCGTTGCGGTAGTGGGTATTGGATTAAGTTACCTGAGGTATGGAAACACCGTACGCAACCTAGGCTCAGCCCTTTATCATTCCAAAATAATGAAGAAAATCCGTTTCATTCCGCGCAATCTAATGGACAAGAAAATCCCCGCCGGGCTTGAGAAAATCAAAGATTCTAAAACAGTTCAATCAGTGATTGGCAGAATCAAAATAGGGACGAAGCAGCTGAAAAATTGGTGGAAAGAACTTTTAAGTTTGCGAAGTTACTTGAATCGGATGCCGACGGTTGCAAAAGTTGCTTTGGTCGTCGGTGCGGTTGGTGTTGTCATTGTCATTATGCCTTGGGCCGCTGCTTTGAGTGGATTTGCCGTTAAATCCGGCGTCACCCTCATTTTCAGCTCATGGGGGGTACCCATTATCAGCTTTGTCGTCCTTTCACTTCTTGGAATGGGTACTTGGTTTGTGATCTCTCCTCCTGCTTGGTATCTGTTTGGCGGAAAGAATTTAAGAATCCCTGGAAATTTAAAGACTTATGCTTTTAGGGCATTGAGTTATCTGCCTTGGGCAGGGAAACCTGTCGCCGGCCGTTATGTTTGGAAACGTTTGATTCAACTCAATGAGTCAGCTACGGACCGTTATCTGATTCCCCATATGATTGCTTTGGCTCCCGGTAACAAACCGACGCACGGTCAAATTTGGTCGGCTTTTAGAATCGCACTCGCCCATGAAGCGCAGATGAAACTCCAATCGAACCGCCGTGTTCAAGAAAAGATTAAGAAGTATGAGGAATCACGGAATAAAAAGTTAAAGAAACTCGAAGAGAAGGTGGGCTATACAGGGATTGTGCAAGGTTACCAACGGTACCATCAACTCAGGACCCGATTAGATGACTTGATTGAGTCATTGGAAGAAGTCGACCTCGATAGTTCCGTACAGAAAAAACGCCGCGGGGAAATCCAGGAAATACAGAATCAAATCATTGAGCTCTTAAGCGATTTGGCGCGCGTCAATAACCATCCTGTGTTGATGAAGCGCTATGCGGCCCTCAAATCTCAGCTGAGTGAATTGACTAAAATTTTAAGTACGGGTGTCGCAGTTCCTTCCGACGCAGCTTACCTGAAAGCGAGGATGAAGAGTCTTAACGAACAAATTCAGGATCTGTCGGAACAAATTTCTTCCGCCGGTGGAAATCTTGAGGAAAATAGGCGGCTTGATAAGATCATCGATCGGTTTACGGAAACATATCGTAAAATGGACAGAATCCGAAAGGCAGTTAAAGAAGAAGAATTTCTAGAGGATTTCAAAACGAAGGATCCAACAATCCGCAACGCTTGGACGGCATTCCAAATTGCACTTTGGAAACGATTTGCTGATCGGTTAGCCAAACGCACTGGAAAGGCCAAGAAAGAATATGAGCATGTTAAAAAGTCAGCGCGCGATCAGATGCTCCGGAACAATCCGCTTGAGACGATTTTGCGCCCTGAAGATGTCACAACGATTGCCCAGCAGAACGGTTTGAGTCTTGCTGAAGCCTTTAACTTGATGAACCAAAAATGGGGCGGCAGGGAAGTGGAATGGTTTATGGCGGCAGAAATGATTTCCGCCAACGAAATCGGCCTGCCGAGTGATTACTCCCTGATCAATACACAAGAGGTTTCGGTAGAAGGCCGTATCCGAATCGGGCACGCGTTAACAGAATTGAAGCAATTAAAAAGTCAAAAAGGTCAAATCGGAGTGCCTGAATTGATATCGGTTCTTAAAAAGCACGGCGTTTCCCTTGAGGATATGGACCGCGATTTAGGAACATTGGTCTTGTTACAACCGTATCTAGAAATGAGCGGCATGGGTAATCTGTCCGTTTCCGAAGGGCTCGCGCTTATCCAAGGAACGCTTAACTCCAACCGAAGAACGGCGAAGCAGTTTAGGAGAGCGGTGGCTCAGGTCGGAATTCCGTTCCCCTTGGACGGGAAATTAACAGAATCTTTCCTGTATGAACTCTATGAGCAAATGCTTCAGAGAAAATCTATAACGTCGGAGCAAAAAGATATTTTGCGGGTCACGTTAGCAGAAATCGTGATTCGTCGGGCTACCAAGAAAGTCGAGTTGAATCGTTCGCTGCCCAAAGATGCTGAAGATCGGACTCAGCGCGAGGATATTTTGGCGCTCTTAGACCAAGCGGAACGAATCTCGCCTTCGGTCCGGCCCAGAATTCTTGAGTTTAAGAGGCGTCATGGCCTAGGTTTTAACGACGATACGCTTGCGGAAACACTTCAGCAGCACGTTCAGGAACTCACACCCATGCTGGAAAATAAAAATGTTCCGCCGCACATCAAAAATATTTTGAAAGCCCATTATGAAGTCATGAAGCAAATCAAAGGCATCAAGGTGTGCGCAGGTCTGGATACCGTTGCTACCGTTTCTGATGACGGCCAGATTTGTTTTGCAGACTGGATCATGGAAGACTTGTTGAACGTGCGCTATAGTTCGATGGGCGGGCCTCATCTCAAAGAAGGAATTCGTTTATTCGTGACCGCTTACTTGCTGCACGAAGGAACGGAGCATGGTTTGAGCGAGTTTATCGGCGGCGCCGATCATCCTTTGAAGGGCCTTTTGAGTTTGGCCGGATCCCGTAGAAAACTTTCGAGTTTCGAGCTGCGAGCCCAGCAAATCAGGCGCCGGGCTCAGCAAGAAAAAACAAATATCGATGTGCTTGAATATGACCGGAGAATGATGCTTGCGGACCGAATCGAAGAACAAGGCCGCGTCATAAATGAAATGTTAGCGCTCGGTGTTCGACATGATGGAAAAAGTTCAGGCTCGGATGATGTGCAACAGCTTGATCGTGACATTCTTTCTGAATATGTGGCCACTTCCTATTTCAAACTCCTTCCACCCGAGTCTATGGAAGCTTACAAGACGACTTGGCGCAGCCTCGCCATTCTCAGGAATCAGGCCATCTATCGCGATAAAGCGGCATTTTATGAGCGTGCTTTCGGAGAAGGGTTCCAAGATGACCCCGTGATCCGGCAAATCAACGGAGATTTGGATCCTTGGAAAACGTATCATGATTATTTCAAGACGAACGTTGCGTTCCAATATTATTATGACCTTGAAGAAGCGCTTCTGAACGGCCAAGCCGGAAAAGCAAAACAAATCTTGAAAGATAAAAAGCGTTCCAGCGATCAAAAACGTGCCGAAGGACAACAGCCTGAACTGGCCAAGCCGGAGTACCGTGCGCTCAAGCGCGTCGTTGGGATGGCCGGCCGCGGAGCTTCTGGACTTGCTCAAGCACAGAACATGATCGCCAGCCGCAAGACGAATAAAGATAGAGATTTAACCTATGCCACAGGCGTCTATGCGGACCGGGAAGTTCGGTCATTTGATGAAAACCTCCAAACCTACGGGATGAAGGAATTACAATCCAGAAATCAACTAAAACCGCTTCCGAGCTTTACGAAAGCTGAGCCAAATCAATTTGAGAAGGTGAAAGATGAAGTTACTGAGTTATTGTTAAGTGATGAAATGGGAGATCAGTTTGATCAGAAGTACGATCGATTATTGGAAATGGCTGAACCATTCTTACCTCCGGCTGACGTAGAAAAAATGAGACAGGTGCAGTCAAAACGCAATCGACTCAAAACCCGCAGAGATTTGATCGTTGCCCGCAAACTTCCGGGAATTTCAACTCAAAGTGGAGGCACTGAAACGCCGAGAGAGCGTGCCGTTCGTTTGGTCTATAACGATGTCGATCAATCCTATGAGGGACTAAGTAGGCTTTTTGCGGCACGAGTCTACACGGCGATCAAACCCTTATACTTGAGAGTGTATTCCGATGGAGCTGCTTATAAGCTCCATGAACAGTTTGAAGCCAAGCAGACTGAACGAATGGAACGCGACATCGAGAAGCGGGTGATTCATCGGATGATGATACGCCAAGGCATTTCAAGAGAAAAAGCCCAGCAAGAGCGCGCTCGCATTCTCAAAGAGCGGGAGGACTTATGGCAGAAGCGGATTCAGAAAATCAGGGACGGCCAGGCTGGGCTCAGGCGGCAATTGCAAGCAGTCGAGGCGGATATTTCAAGTATTTCTGAAACAGGAGAGAGGATTTTAGAAAATGGATTCCGCGGTTTCCGAAATAATGCAGATCGACCTACAGGATTAGATATTCCGGAAGGATTATTCAAACATGCGAAGGTCGCATTTCTTGATCCGGCGAAGGATGACGTTTTAGCTCAAAGACTACATGAATTAGGACGGCCTGTCGTTCCGTTTGTGGCGCTTCTGCTTGATCATGAAATTTGGGGGTATATCGAGAAAGTTCTAGGCCATGAAGGAGCGGTCGCGTTTGCTGAAACCATGGAGCGGTTTCCCGAGAACTCACCATTGAGAAACTCTGGTATCATGCTGGTGAAAGGGACGCACTCCTCTTTGGCAAGCGTTCGCAGTATTCTCATTCACGAAGACACTCATTTATTTGACCACTTGCAGCCTGAGCTTGCCCATCAAAGGGATCCGGTGGACGGCCTTGTCTTAACGGAGGTATTGCGTGAAATCAAAGCCTATATGCCGATGGTTCTGTCAGGCGAGCGGTCATGGGATGATATTATTAGCGAATTTCTGTCTCGAATGGAAAAATCTTATTTTGGTCAATATTATGAACAGCTTGGCATCATGGATCCGTCGCAGAGATCCTTGCTTAGAAACCGCCATGAACCGATGGTAAAAGGCATGCTCCAAATGGTTGGGGTTTATAGCGCCAGAATGCAGCATCATCCTCGGTTGGTCATGAAGCTTTTAGACCAGGCAGGTTCGGTAGAAGAATTTATCGATCAAGCATTGGCGGTGGCTGCTTATTTTGATGTTGAATCTGTTGAGGCGGTCAAACGTTTCTTCGATGGAAAATTAACTGAAGTTAAAGCGCTTCCATCCCTGCCGAAGCCTGATTTGAAGGCCGCGTTCGATTCTGTTGCCAAGTACATCAACGATTCCAACCCGCAAATTCGCTCGGCGGCTCTTGCCGCATTGCTGGATCATTCTGAGGACAGTGAAGTAGGGCGTTATGTCAATGAAACCTTTGCCTATGCGAACCGAAAAGGAAAACTAATGGCCACATCGAATGCAAAAGATATTTTAGAGGCAACCAGACGATTTGACGATCAATTAAAAACCTTACGTCAGGAGATGGCGTCTATTTCAGATCGGGTTCGGAGTGGCACATTAACAGAATCTGGGGCACAAGCTTTACGATCAGCGCTGCAAGAAAGAAAGGAAAAATTGATTTCTGATACATTACAGGCGATCGCTGAAGGTAAACAAGCTCCAGTCTTGCATCGGGAATTAAACCGATATGTGGTGAGAATCAATGTATCTAAACCTGAAGATTTGCTTCAAGATTTGGAGGATATGACTTCTTTCCCATTTGAGTTTGCTGTCGCTCGACATGTGAATGCCAATGGAGATGAGAAATACTACTTGACGATCGGAGCCTTCAGGCATGGCGCTGAGTCTTATGGGCGGGAAGGACTGGCTGGAATGTTTCATACTCATCCAACTCGAAATGGAAAGGCTCAGATGATTCCAAGCGGAAGAGCCACCGGAGACAAAAAATATTGGTATGACGGTATCTTTCAAATTCGGCAGGGCACATTCTCTTACATTGGTACGACAAGGACCCTTACTCGTTATTATCAAGTTGATGCTCAAAGCGCCAAACGGCTGCGGAAGCACGTTCAGTTAAATGGGACCCTGAATGCCATCCGTAAAAAGGCAGATTCTTATTGGGAGCAAGGTAAGCTGTCGTTCGATGCGCTCGCCGAAGAAAAAGACGGATCAATGATTCATATCGAAGTGCGGCCGTGGAGCCAAGTAGAAGTGGGGCCAAATTTCTTTGGAATTCCTAAGAAACCGCGCGTGAAACAAGAAAAAACGAAACAATCCGAATCGCAACCTTCGACAAAAGAAGAAAGTAAGCCAGCAATACAAGCCCCTAAAATTTCGACGATTCAGAAGGTCCCTTTGTTGACAGAAGTTCCTGTTGTTGTAGAAGGGCTAACCGATCAAGAGGAAGAACAAATACTTCCTGAAATCGATAAAGATTTGACAACATCAGGAGGCGAAATGTATGGGCAAAAGAAGCAAGAAGATGCGCAAGAAGATGCAAAAATGACGCGGTTCGATAAGGCAGCGGAAAAGGCAAAAAGCAATGCTCGACAAAAAAGAGAACGCGCTCAAAAAACAATTGCGGCAGTTCGTGCCAAGGGTTCCGGGGTTCCCGTTACAGATGTCGTCCTTCCTGAAATTCACATTAATCTCGATGTCATCCAAGCGCTTCTTGGAAATGGGGTTAAAGAAACGCCTACGGAACGACTCGAAGAAGCAAGACGTCAGCTTCTAGGAATAAGCAAAAAGTTGAGCCGTGCAATAAGCGGAACTCAGGGAGAACAACCGAACCACATTTTAGATTTAGAGGCTCGTGCGAATCGTCTATTTACGGAAGTGGAAAAAGAGTTGAGTTCCCGCTCTGAAGTTCGGCACCCGGTCACCACAGCCAAAATCGGGGATCTTGCTATTATACCAAGCGAAGAACTTAGAGAGCTGGGCGCGCCTCAGGTATTGAC
>JACQNY010000097.1 GCA_016202795.1 Candidatus Aenigmatarchaeota archaeon | reverse complement strand
GTGTAGTTGTCGTTGTCGATGTATGCGTACCATGTGCACATGGTCGCGTTGCAGGTGTAATTTGAAAAGGAGTTGTTCTTGATGTCAATGTCGCTGAGATTTAACAAAGCGCGGTTGTAATCGCTCCAGCCGTGTATGAAAATATTATTTGGCGACGACGCTGAATAGCCTGCGAGCGGCGGCTGCGTTCCGAACGAGGTTAGTTCGGCGTAAACGAACGACGCAAAAAGGAAAGCGATTGTCATTCCCAGAAGAATTCTTGCAGCCTTGAATTTCGGTGAGCTGCGGAAGGCTTCTAAATTCATTTTTTGGCCTCCCAAGCGGTCAAAAAGGGTTTTAAATCACAACAAGTAGAAATATCAGTGTGATTGAAATGAAGGGAAAGGTTCCCAAGAACGTTGATCCGGTGAAATTGGCCGATAAAATGAAGAGAGGCATGACTACTAAATTCCTTAAGGACATTGAGGAGCTTAAGAAATCTAAATCTCATTCGGAAACACAATCCTAATCGGTCTAAGCTTATTTTTTATCATCAGCCTGTTGATTTTTTCCGCCATGTTTTTCAGATGCTTCCTGTTCATAGTAACGAGAAAATCTAGGTCAAACAAACTTGATATGAGAACTAAAATAGCATCTTCTTCCTTCACGCCTGCGGCTACCAGATTCTTGGTTAATTCAGGTAAATTGATTCTCGCCTTTCTGGCTAATTCAAGCACTAAATTGGCGTTAATTATGTTCTTGCTATACACAGAATAAAAGCCGAGTATATCTTCGACGAGTTTTGTGTGCTTCCATCTGGACAAAAGCTCTATCAGCGTATAAGGTGTGTACACATCAAATTCGCCTTTCCTAACCCTTTCTAGGAACAGAAGCGCTTCTTTTTTCCTTTCATCCGCCTTCAGCCATTTGGCGATTGTTATCACATCGAGGTCGATAAGTATTCTTTTCTTCATTTTCCAGCCTCCTTGGGCAAAAAAAACATTTTAGCCTTGCCGATGCTGCGAAACTCTACGACTTTACCAGCCTCCATAATGGCAAGGTATTTCGAGACCGTTGTGCGGTGAATGCCTATGTTTGCAGCAATTTCTTCAATCGTGAAAGAGCCCTTTGACAACGCTTCAAGTATAGACTCCTGTATTTGCCTCGTTTCCGCAGCCATCGAACACTACCGACCAATTAGTGCACCTGAACATCAGTGTTAACCGCAATGAAACGCTTCAGGGATGAGCGATAATGGTTAACATTGGTGCTGTGTATCGATAGTATCTATTGATGTAGTATATAAAGTTTGGAAAGAGAGCAGCGCGCTTCTTTTTTGAAAAAAGAAACAAATTAAGCTCCGTTTGCGCAACAAGTAGGCAAATCGTTGCGATTGGAACATTTAGGCAGGCAAAGGAACGTTATCGCAGTTTTTTGGTAAAATGCGAAGGGAAAACTTCAATGTTTTTAATTATTTTAGAGTGACAAAAATTGTGAAATCGGATGAAATGGGTTTATTTTGTGAAATTTTTATGCAAAATACGCTACATTGAGCAGGGTATGATTGATTTTGGAAGATTTTTTGATCATTTTGAAGTGATGAAAATAATCTTTATACCGTAGTTTCCGGTATTATTCTCATGGCATTGTCAGGAAACAAGCTTGCATCGGTTGTGGTACTGGTCTTTTTAGGTCTTTATTTTGCCCTTGACCACACGCTCTCTCCGTTCAACCATGAAGCGATAGGAATAGGGACAATGCATTCTGTCCATACAATCTTCGGTATCGTGCTTCTTGTAATCGCGGTCGCAGTTTGGTACATGGACAAGAATTCTAAAAGTAAAAAATAAGATTTAGCGAGGGCTGGATTTGAACCAGCGACCTCCGGGTCTCTCTAAGCAGAAATTTTTGGTTTCTTTCCCTCAAGGCCGTTTATTTTTCTTCTCCCTCAAGGGTCTTCTTTTTTTAAAAAGAAGAGGCTTGTATGAGCCCGACGAGCACTCCAGGCTGCTATAAGGAACTTGAAATCGCATTTCAAATTACTACCTCGCTAACTGGAGTTCTATTTTAATAGGCTTGTTATAGCTTAAATAAACAAATTATCGTTGGTCGAAATGTTGACTTTAGGTATTGATGAAGCTGGTAGAGGCGCAGTACTCGGTCCTTTAGTAGTATGTGGCGCGGTCTTCGATGAAAATGATTTGCCTAAACTGAAGGAACTCGGCGTCAAGGATTCAAAAATGCTTTCGCCTTCCCAGCGTGAAAAGATGCGCGGCGGAATCGAAAAGTTTGCCAAGGCCGTTATCATAGAAAAACTCCAGCCTTGGGACATCGACATTGGCCGCGGCGACGGAACGAACTTGAATCGCCTTGAAGTAATGAAATTTCTGGAGATAATCAATAAATCATTTGAGAAGATGCGTGTAGGCCGTGTAATTATCGACGCTCCTGATCCGAACTTGCCGAAATTTCGCCTGATGCTGTCCGCTTTAATCAAGCGCGACAGTTTGGAAATAATCGCCGAACATTACGCTGATTCCAAGTACGTAGAATGCTCCGCCGCTTCTGTAATCGCTAAAGTAACAAGGGACAGTGCAATAGAAAAGCTGAAAGAGAAGCACGGCGACTTCGGAACAGGCTATCCTTCAGATCCGAAATGCGTTGAATGGCTGAAGAATAGCCTCGAAGTTGGTAAATTGCCGGATATCGTCCGGCATAGTTGGGACACCATCTCTGTTTTAAAAGGCAAAAAATTGCAGAAGGACCTGAAAAAATTCCTCGGATAAGTTAAAGAAGCGCACGGATAATAATTATTTGGTGTTGTGGTGGCGCGGGAATTGGTCAAAGGTTTGTTCAGCCTGATCAGGCCGTTTAACTGCTTTATGTCGGCTGTTACCGTTCCCATAATTTTCCTGTTCCTGGCCGGTCCTTCGGGTTTCGGCAATTACCAAAAGGAAATTTTTCTGGGTCCGTTGGTAGTCTTTTTAATGTGCGCCGGCGGCAATGTGCTCAACGACGTAGTTGACTTGAAAATAGACAGGATAAACAAGCCATCGCGCCCGATTCCGTCGGGCATGGTAACAAAAAAACAGGCCGTTATTTTTTCCTTGCTCATGTTCGCGGGATGTGTTTTCGTTGCCAGCCAGATATCGAGGATGGTTTTAATCGCGTCGGTAGTCGGCTCGTTGGCGCTTGCGTTCTATGACATGTTTTCAAAATCGCTCGGTGTTTTAGGCAACGCCATAGTGTCCCTGGTCATTGGTTCGCCTTACATTGTGATAGGCATGATCACCGGTGAAACGCACAAGGCCGCTTTTCTTGCAATCGCGGCAGCAACGATAACTTTCGGCCGCGAGCTGATAAAAAGCATCGAAGATGTCAAAGGCGATTCAATCGCAGGGCGTTTCTCGCTGCCTGCAAAATACGGCAAAAGAAAAACCATGATCGTAGCTTCAATATCAATAGTTCTAGGCTCGTTATCCCTGATTTATCTGCGCGCATTTTACGGCAATACTTATCTTTTTGTAATCTTGTTGGCGATATACAAATTTTCCGGCGCGATAATCCAACCCGTACGCATGACAACGACAAAGGCGGGCAAAGTGTCCAAGGACATAAAAACAGGCAGCGCAATAACGGTTCTCGCGCTGGCTTTGGGAAGCTTGTTGGGTTGAAAAATCATCTCTTTCTGTAAATCTTGTCGTGATGCTCATAATCTTCTAAAATCACGGTTTTGTTTTCCTCGTCTATGGAATAAGTAAGTACATAGCTCTTGTCAATATGGGCTCTCCTAAAACCTTTCATTATCCCGCTTAAAGGCTTGAATCTGTAAGGGTCGTGCAGGATATCTTCAACCTTCTTTGATATTATTTCAAGCTGTTTTGGATTTTTCCTTGACAGCTTCCTAAAAATCTCATCAACATTTAGCCTGTTTGTGAGAGTATACATTTTCTACGCTAGTCCATACCTATTTCGGAAATCTCTCACGGTTCCTATTTTCACAATCTTCTGTTTCTGTATTTTTTTTAATGTCCTCAGATAATCAGGCCTAACATCAGGTTCGATACCTGCAAATTTACCGAATTCCTCAGCCATTTTGTTTATAGCTTGGGATTTGTCCTTAAGACTGTATTGCGCTTTCAGAATATTCAATATCCTGTTCGCCTCTTTATCTATATCAACTACAGCCTTCACCATGTTAATATCACATTAATATGATGTTAATGTTTATATTTAAGCTTTTTAAGAACAAGAAAGATCCTAGACTTTCTCTTTCCCGGCCTGCTTGATTGCGGCGGACATTTTCCTGATCTTTTCAGAATCTCCATTCAATTCGAAGGCTGTTCCGATATGGATGCCGTCAGCTCCGGCGCGGATTATTTCAGCAGCCTGTTCCGGTTGGCGGACGCCGCCGGCGTAAAAATATGGTATTGTTAAAACGCTGCTAACGGCTTTAACCAGTTGGGCAGGCGCAGGGTCTGGCGCGCCAGACCCGGAATCTGTGACAATTAATCTCGCGCCCATGTACTCGCCTGCCAGCGCCGAAGCCGCTGCCAAGTCAGGCCTTGATCTCGGAACCAGGTTGGCGTTTGTTAACCATCCGACAGCCATGCCCGGCTCCAGAATAACATAACCGGTGGGAATGCATTCGATATTGGCTTTCTTCGCAACCGGGGCGCCTTGTATCTGCGCGGTTGAGCTCCAATAATTATCCCGGGAATTTATCAGGTACATGAAATAAAGCGCGTCGGCGTATTCTGTTATCGTCCCGACATTTCCCGGAAAAAGTACAACAGGAATCGAAACATTCTCCTTTATCAGCTTCACTGTGTTGTCAAGTATTTCGCCCTGCGCCCCTATTGTCCCGCCCACAAGAATTATGTCAGCGCCCGACTCCTCGGAAAGCCTTGCGATTTTATCAGGCTTGTCAGGAACGTTTTTGTCAGGGTCTATCAGCGTAAGCAGTAAGGCGCCTTCTTTTTCGATCTTGTCATTGATATAATTTTCAACCTTTCCCGGTTTCATAGTCTCACCAATAGTTGTGGGAAATATTATTAAAAAGCATACGTGCTGCAACCATTAATAAATGAACAAAATGATGTATTCTTTGATATTGCGATGACAGACGAGCAAAAAGCGGTTTTAATCAGTTTAGTCGTTGGCTTTGCGGCCGGGTTTGTCTCCAAAAGCGCGGGAACCGACCTTGGTTTGGTACTCGGTATAGTCGCGGGTTACGCTTTGAACGCCGCGCAGAAAACAATTTTCAAGGATAAAAAACAGGGCTGGCCTGCCGGCAACATAATTATGCCTTATATTTTTACTTGGATAATAACTTGGATATTCCTGTTTAACGCGTAACGCGTTTGCGAAGGGATTTGATATGCGGTTTTATATGAAAACATCGGAAAGGTTTTTGGGGTCACAAGTTTTGCGACAGCAAAACTGTGCAAGGAAACCAATGGTTTCCTTTGTCTCAAAGACCTTTTTCCAAAAAGGGATTTGATATGGACAGATTTTACGTCGGGGAAATTAACGGATCAATGGACGGCAAAACGGTTGACGTGTGCGGCTGGATAGAATCAATCCGCGACTTGGGCAGTTTGAAATTCGTGACAATACGCGACATGAGCGGCACAATACAAATGGTTGTAAAGAAGGGAGCGATAGATGAAGTTACAGCGAAAACAATCGATTCGCTGTCGCGCGAATTTGCGGTAAAAGTCCGCGCGCTGGTCAAAAAAAACGAAAAGGCTTCTGGCGGCCGCGAGCTGATGCCGAAAGCCGTCGAAATAATCGCGGCTTCGGATACAAATTTCCCGACAGACATAACAGACAAGACAAAATCGCATCTCGATACAAGGTTGGACTGGCGTCCGCTTGATTTGCGTAACACCAAAAACGCGGCGATATTTCGTTTGCAATCACAAATTGTCAACGCTTTCCATGATTTTTTTCAAAGCAAAGGTTTCATCCATACTTTTACACCTTCAATAATGGGTAACCCTGCGGAAAGCGGTTCGGAAGTTTTCCCGGTCGTTTATTTTAACAGGCAGGCGTTTTTGCGGCAAGATCCTCAATTGCACCGCCAGTTAACGATAGCCGGCGGCCTGGACAAAGTTTATGAAATCGGGCCGAGCTGGCGCGCTGAATTAAGCCACACACAAAAGCATTTGTGCGAGCATCGTACGTGCGTTGCGGAAATAGGTTTTATAGAGGACGAGTACGACGTGATAAGACTCGAAGAATCGGTGATAGTTCATATTTTCAAAAAACTGTCCGAGAACGCCAAAAACGAGCTGGAGATTTTGGGCGTTAGGATCAGTGTACCGAAGCCGCAATTCCCGATACTGGAGTTCCCGGAGATATACGATATTTTGGAGTCGCTGGGCAAAAAATTGAAGCACGGCGACGATTTGGACACAGAATCCGAAAAACTGCTGGCAAAATACGTGATGGAAAAGTTCGGTTCCGAATTTTTCTTTGTCAACAAAATACCTTTCGCGATTAAACCTTTCTACGTGATGCGCGACAATGAAACGGAATTCGCGCGCAGCGTTGATTTGTATTACCGCGAGATCGAAATGTCTTCGGGCGGACAGCGCGAACACAGGTACGACCAATTGATGAAAAACATAAAGGAAAAGAAGCTCGACGCAGCAAGCTTGGAATGGTTTACGAAGTTCTTTAAATTCGGGATACCGCCGCACGGCGGGTTCTCTATAGGGATAGAACGATTAACAAAACAAATCGCTGGCATCGAGAATGTTCGTGAAACCGTGTTGTTCCCAAGAGATCCTGAGAGACTGGTGCCATAGTATTTAATTTCAGGAAAAATACGCAACCGCATTCCTAAATAATTTTATTCCGTCCGGCTCCATATAATCAACATCAGCGCCTCTGATTCTTTTTAACCTGCTGTATTGCGGGTGGTTTGTCATGTGGCTGAAAGCCTCAAAATGCGGCATGGTTCCGAATATTCTTCCTGTTTTGTCGCATATTCCTGCGATTCCATCAACTGAACCGTTGGGATTTTCCGGAAACTTTGTGGCAACATTCCCGCGGCTGTCAACGTATCGCATAACAACCTGTCCGTTAGAGCGTAATCTTTCCAACGCTTCGTCGTTCGCAGTCACGAATTTACCCTCGCCGTGCCTGACCGGAAGGTACAGATCGCCCAGGCCTTTTGTGAAAATGCAACGTGAATTTGAATCAACTTTCAAATTGACCCAGCCATTGTAAAAAAATCCGGCATCGTTGTTGGTCAATGTCACGTCGCGTTTTTCGCCTTCCCCGAATGCGTTCATTTTTACAAGTATCTGGAAGCCGTTGCACACGCCGTACGTT
>JACQNY010000096.1 GCA_016202795.1 Candidatus Aenigmatarchaeota archaeon | reverse complement strand
ATGGACGACTTTCGCAACTGGTTACTATCCAAGGAAATTGAGATTTCCAAAGCACATTTAGGTAAGGCTTTGACTACCGCTTAATAAATAACCGCGGATCTTAGGCTAAATCGAACAATAAAAATTCAGCTTCGTGGTTCGCGTTCAATTTAAGAAGTTTTTCGTCTGTTATTGAAGCCCCATCCCCTTGCTTTAATACATCGCCGTTTAGCCAAAGCTCGCCTTTGACGACCTGAATCCAAATTCCACGTCCCGAATCCGGTTTGTAAGTTAAGTTCTTGTCCTTTCCGAGACTCGCTGTGTAAACAAACACATCCTGATGTACTTTCACAGAACCATCCCTCAAGTCTGGAGAAGCGATCAGAGCTAAACGATCTATTTTTTTCTTAGGCTCAATCACCTTCTGCTCGTAACTAGGCTCATACCCTTTTTGATCGGGGAAAATCCATATTTGAAGGAGGTGCACCATTTCTTTTTTTGAAGGATTAAACTCACTGTGCGTCACTCCTATGCCAGCTGTCATGCGCTGAATTTCACCGGGCTTAATGATTGAGGTGTTACCCATGCTGTCTTTGTGTTCAAGAGCGCCTTCCAAAATAAAGGTAATGATTTCCATATCCCGGTGAGAATGCGTCGGAAAACCTTCTCCAGGTTTCACGTAGTCTTCATTGATCACTCTCAGCGTACGGAAAGCCATGTGATTAGGATCATGGTGGTCCGCGAAAGAAAAAGTATGATAGGTCTCAAGCCAGCCGTGGTCAAAATGACCTCGATCTTGGCTCTTTCTGACCGCAATCATTTTATCGAGCCTTCCGACCGCCACGGGCAATTTTGCATAAAGGCTCGTTCGCAATAAGATCGGCCGCAAGAGCGACGGAGCGGTCGATGAGCGCGCGAGCACCCTCTCTTAATTCTTTACTTTTCTGCACGTAAGACACGTTGTTTTCCATGTCTTCGGCATGCCAGCCGCGGCTGTGCGCAATAAACGGAAATTGCGGAAACGTAAAACCGAGCTCCCCGAAAAAGGTCATCATCTGTCCCGCCACGGCCTGGATGTTGTCTTGTCCACCGGTAACAATAAAAGAGACAACCTTGTTGCGGATCAGCACCCGATCGGCAATGACCATCTGGTTTTGAACCGCGTTCATACGCTCAACCATTTTGTAATAAAGTGAACTGGCAGAGCCCCAGCGGATGGGCGTAGCAATAATAACCGCGTCCGCCCAAAAAACAAAAGCCTCATAAACTTCTGTAAGTTCATCTGAGGAATCAAACTGAGTAATGGTGCAGGGCCAGGTGCACGCGTGAGCACTTTTGGAATAATATCCTTCGCAGGACCGAAACTTAAGATCGTTGAGCCGTATCAGTTTCGTTTCGGCATGATGTTCGGAAGCTGCGTAATCAAGTGATTCCTGAAGAAGCGCTTCCGATGTTGAATACCGCGGATATTCCTTGTTCATCACGGTGGCCGAAATACCCGCAATGCGCAACGGTCCCGATTCTCGTTTGATCTCCCGCGTCAGAGGATGTCTTGGATGAGGCGCGTGCTTCGCCTGAGTCAGCGTGTTTAAATTAACGTATAAATCGCCGTTTTCTTCTTTGAGTTCATGTTGCGGAACGGCTGCAGGAATGCCGGGTCGAGCCTCACCTGTTATGCGGTGAAACTGCCAACTATGCCAAGGACAAACAACATAATCATTGTGAATGGTACCGTCGCCCAGCGGACCACCGGCATGCAAACAAGTTCCTGATATCGCTCCAAATCGTCCTTCGCGATAGGACAACGCGATACGTTTTCCTTCAATCTTTATCTGCTGGAGCTCTTTTTTACTGAGATCCGCTGCTCTACCTATCTTCGCCCATTTTTTTTCATTCATTCGCCACCTTGTGTTTCTATGCGTCCTATGTAGAAAGGTGTAAAAGGTACGGGGTACGCACGGGACAGGTTAATCCTATGGATTTAATCCGTCAAACAAAAAGGCGAAGCCGAAAAATCGACTTCGCCTGCAACTTCTCCCGAGGTAGGACTCGAACCTACGACCCGGCGATTACGGTCTGACTCCGATTACTCGGAGAGTCGGACTTTCTCTTTGCCCTCGGCCATCCGCCTAAATGCGCGACGGATTTTCGCGTTAGGGCAGCGGGTGTAAAGTCTCTGCACTTGCCCTTGCGCCCAACGCGCAAGGACTACTTCGGCAGGATCTTGATGATCCTGTCCGAGT
>JACQNY010000094.1 GCA_016202795.1 Candidatus Aenigmatarchaeota archaeon | reverse complement strand
TCCCAAGCCTTGTCGAAGCAATCCCGGAACTGAGATTGCTTCGGCTTCGCCTCGCAATGACGATTCGGGCAAGCGCACCTGCCCGCCTTCTTTTTGGCGGGCCTCCGCGCGGCGGTCAAAAGAAACTAAATTGCTTTCCAATCCACTGATTCCAAAAGTTGGTACGGGTCCCAAAATTAAATTGACAGAGGACGGACTCCGTGATATGGTATTTTCTAATAATTTTGTTGATAATTTAAAAAATAGAATTAGCTGGGCTTTAAAATGTGGGAACTGACTCCAAAACGTAGAGAAAACCTGGTAAAGTTTTGCGTAAGTGCTTTTACGATCGACCTCGGGGGGCTGGTGGTACCTTCCGTCTTGCAAATAGGCCAACTTAATGTTAGCATCCTTTCGAGTGGCATTGGAGTGGCCGTATTTCTTATCTTTTGTGCCTATTTTCTCGACCAGTAAGGAGAATAAGAATGGAACTATATTTGGCGCTGATGGTAATATGCTTTGTAATCGGCGGAATAATACTGGCTGATTATATCTACCGCCGAAAGCATCACTCACACTAATCTGTTCAGCCTTAAAGCTTAATCCAGCACCTACTTCTTCAAACTTATTCCGCGCCTCGGAGTGGCTGGTTCGTGAACTGTTTGCTGACAACTGAGGACTATCGACTGAAGGCTTTCTTTCCCGCACCTCCGCGCGGTTAGATGGGTCACTGGAGCCCTGACCGCCATTAATTGTCTGCTTATCTACCCAACCAAAGCGGTGTCGGCCTTGTTTCTTAACAAGCACTTCCATCATCGTCATGGCGTCGCGAAACTTCGCTTCATAAAATAATTTGTTCAAATACTCAACCAGAGCGGAAAATTCCGTCACCAGACCAGACGCATCGATTTCAAGCTGATCTTTCGAATGCCCATCAATCTCCGCCTTGAGCTGTTCCAGTTTTTCAACCGTGCGAGCAAGCCGACGTAAAGCCGAGTTTCGATCAAAGGTGGAATCCGGGCTCCACTGTTCGACCATTTGTTCCAAGTTCTCATAAGCCGCCAGCGTGACCTCAATCTGTCTTTCAATCACGTCGCGAGCCTCGGATTCCACCATAGTTTTGTCCATCACAGCGCTGGCGATCCGATGCGTTTTTTCTTCAATGCCAATCAGCTCATCCCGAATCGCTAAATAACGTTTAATGGTGAAATAGAAAATGTTATACAAATGGCTTCTGGCAATTTCAGCCTGCGAATCCAACATCATAAATCGATGCTGAAGCGGATCCTTGAACGCAAGGCTTTCCCTATTTTCCATCAGCTTGAGCCTAAACATTTCAAGCTCCCCCACGAAAAACAAAAGTTGACGTTCAATAGAGTCTGTGTCCTTCATCCACTTCCCATCCTGAAGAACGCCGGCAAATTCCTGCAGGCGCTCAAACAATAAATCAAATTCCCGTTCCTGATTTGCGATCAACTTTTCCATGTGGACCGCGTTGATAAATTGAACGAGGGATGTTTTCACTACATGGGCGCTTAACCATGCGACAATGGCAAGCAGCGGGACGAAACCTATCAGAAAAATTTTTACAATCAATGAAGGATTTCCAAATAACAGAGCTGCAAGATTCAACGCAAGGGCAATGCTTGTTCCTATCAACAAACCCCGCATGAGCACTTCTTCAGCACTATGGGGACGCACTTGAAAAACGCCCTTCACAAAAGCAAAAGACCTGAATGCCATTCCTTTCACGAAAGGCTCCTGTTTATAAACTCCCGACCATGGCCTGTAATGAGGAGCTGACATCTTTCTTGCTTTTAACAAGAGTAAGCCGAGAAGTTGAGCCTGTTTTTTGTTCTTCGAAGATTCCAGAAATAGCCGGACCCTTGCAAGTATGGACACCAGCTGTGTTCCTTGAATATGCAAGTCATGAGGTAAGCGCGTAATTTTTTCGCGGGCATTATATCCAACCGAATCTGCAAACGGCTGTAACGTGTCCACCAGTTTTTCGGCGACATCCACCGCAGGTTTTAGAGATCGCAAAATCACGCTCATATCTTTCCAGACCTGTCCTCCAAGATTCCAAGAAATGCCACTCAACGCGTTGCAAATTCCAGTTACTATTGTGTCCCAGCCTGACACAACCGTCGATTCTGTGAACTGGCCGTCTTTCACATCAGGCAATTTTAAAAACTTTTGAGATTCACCTGCTTTCTGACTGATTTCGCCAAGAGCCAGAACAAGTTCGTTTCGGACTTCCCAACTTGTGTATGATTGGGCCGCTTCGCTCAAGCCCTCAAATGTTAAACGCACACTTGATCCCGCTTTTTCTAGCACTTCCTCAAATTGTTTTTGGTTGGATGTTTTTGAAAACAAATTTTCCTTCTCAAGCAAGGCGAGATAAACCTCCAAAACTAAATTCCCTAACCTCCGTAAGTGAACCGCATGCCCGTGAACTAAAGTCTTCAGGGCGTTTTCGTTATTCGGCAATGCATAAGAAGCATAAAGCGAATCCACCAATTGAAATTCTTTCCGCAAACTTTCCAACAGTTGCGGTGAATGTTCATTCGACACTTCTTGCTTCTTCAATTCCTCAAGTAATCGTTCCATACCGGGGATCATTAAAGATGCGAGGACCTGCATTTTCCGCCCATGGAGCCTATCCTCACTCGAATCCCGCACCTCCGCCCTTCGAACGTCATTGCGAGACAGCGTACCAAAGCGTTGTCGAAGCAATCCCTGTTCTGAGATTGCTTCGGCTTCGCCTCG
>JACQNY010000104.1 GCA_016202795.1 Candidatus Aenigmatarchaeota archaeon | reverse complement strand
TGGTCTAAGACATAGCCTTGGGGTTTGTGAAAACAAACTGGCTATAACCCGTGTTCAAATCACGGTCCTCCCACTTCAAACAATCTGGTAGTAATCCGTGTTCAAATCACGGTTTCCCCACTAAAATCTGCAATCAGTAAGCGCCGGCCAGAAAACGCAGCGCGAGAACTGTTAACACGACCGCGGTTATCTTGGGTAAGTAAGGTTCTATGTTTGAGAATTTACGCTTGAACAGGCTAAAACTATGATAAGCCAGCATTGTGACGCTGACCATGGAAAATATTACCGCGAACGAATACGCGGTCATCAGCAAAACCGGATCTAAACCGCCGATGGCGAATCCTAGCAACATGAACTCTTCCTCATGGGCAAAGCCCAGCACCAAAGCGATCCATGCCAAATTGATAAATCCTGTCTTAGCAGCCATTGTTATTTTCTTTTCATGTTCCGGCGTTTCGCGCCACATTTTAAACGCGATAAACAGAAGCATTGATGCGGACAGGTATCGAAACATACTCGAAGAGAAATCGATAATTGTGTTGGCAAGAAGATAGACGCCAACTACCGCGAAGGACGAGATTAAATGACCTGTACCAAGAATTAATGCGCTTGCTCCGGCGTAAATCGTGGAGTGTTTTCCTCTTTTTGACAGAAGCACTGCCAGAGGCCAGCCATGGCCCGGTTCAAGTCCATGGATTAAACCCGTGATAGCGACGGCAATGTAAGATCCTAACAATCCGTCAACCATAAGACTAGATTAACCTGTATATCATTAAATCATTTATTTTTCACCCAAACACGACTCCGTAGATGTTTTTTAATCGCTTTTCTAAATTTTCGGGATTGTTGTTATTGGCGCTGCTTGCGGAACCGTAAACAAGCTTTTCGAATAAATCCGCCATTCTGTTGAAATGCGAACGGACGCGTTTGGGCATTTGCTCCACTTTCTGGCGGATATCCTCTGTTTCAGACAGCACCAACCTCGGTTTGTTCGGAACATGCAAATATGGTGGCAACGGCGTCCCGTCTAACGCACGGCCTGGTTGCGTGTAAATGAATGTTGTGCCTTTACCAAAAGAGGATTCGTACATACTATCGAAATGTCTTTCGTCGAACTCCATGCCGTTGTGTTTCCAGCCGATCTTTATCGATTTGCGCCTTGAACGGAAGAACTCCATGTCTGCAAGCTGCATGCGCTCATAACGATTGCCCGGGAATGCGCATGAAAGAATCTGCTGGTGCTGCGGTTCTCTTGCAATTTCCGATCCGAGGTATACTTCCCAATTCCTGAAATTCAACCTGTCCAACGACCGAAACAAAAATTCCCTTCTGGACTTTGCTATTGCGTCTATTTCCGATTCCGAAAAGCCGTTTGTTTTTGCGTGTTCGTCAGCGATTAATGTTGTAACGGTTTCTAGGTCTAATTTTCTTTTCGTCAATTCGGCTCCGAGAACTAACATCATCACGTCAAATGGCAATTCGGCTGTTAAACCGTGACGGTTGGATAAACCTATTCCGAAATAATTACCTGTAGAATTTTGGAGCTCTGCTCCTACCGATACGCCTGTTATCAGCGGCTCTTCCTTCATCATTTTTTCTATTTCATCTTCTGGCATTTTTTCCCTCCGTTTCGTTGATTAATTTTACAGTAGAATTTGCCAAAACGTCCATCGTATCTATCAACGGCAGCGAAGAGTCGCTTTGCTTTAACAAAAGTTGAAGATCTGTGCAGCCGAGAATCACAGCTTCGGCGCCGTTTTGTTTTAGTCCGTTTGTGATTGCGATTAATTCCGTTTTCAGGTTGTCCGATTTCACACCTTGGAGAATAAGATGGATTATCTGCGACAACCTTATCATATCACTGTCGGAAGGTTTCACAACCTCGATTCCGTTCTCGTGCAGCTTTGTGTCGTAAATTCTTTCCTTAAAAGTTTTCAATGTTGCCAGCAAGCCGACTTTTTTTAAACTTCTTTGTTTAACCTCAACCGCTATTTCTTCTATTATGCTAAGCACAGGTTTTTTCGAGATTTTTCTTAAATCTTCTATGAATATGTGCAGTGTGTTGCAAGGCAATACTATAAAATCCACTTTATTCTGGATAATTTTTACGCTATCGAATAGAATTGGAAGGAACTTGTTCAGGTTTCTTCCGTTTTTCACCGCATCTTCTTCCAACCCAAAAGGCACCGGAGAGTTGTGTATCAAAATATTGGGATGCGACCCGCTAAACGACCTGTTCTTTTCTACTATAGAAACATAGAACTCAGCTGTTGTTTCAGGCCCGAAACCGCCCAACACGCCGACGATTTTCATTCGGCCTCACCCATGATGTTTACGATCGCGCGGCCTGCTGGCGTTAGCGAAACGGGTTTGGATGTTTCGAATTTTATCAGGTTCAGGTCTTTCAATATCCTGCAGTTTAGTTTCAGCGTCGAGACTGGTATGTTTAACTCTGACGACAAAGAGTTCGATATGGCTGTGATGGTTTTTGTAGAGTTATCGGCTATCTTGTTCAGGAGAATAAATTGATTTTTATTAAGAGCCCTAAGCAAAACTTTCCTTATTCCGGAACGGCCGTCCGATATTGGAGGCCGCCCCTCCATTCCCCACTTTTCACCTTGGTCATTTTATCACTTCAGTTAATTGGGAACGATTAATTTATAAAAGAGGCGGACATGTTTTGCTGTCTGGCTGGTTTAAAAGGCGTCGCACTCAAAAATAATTTGCTTTAGCTTGCGAGTTCGTACAAGCCTGCCATCAGGCCTTGTGTCGTAACATTAATTCCTGCTCCCGGCCCTTCCACGCTCAGCGGCTGGCCGTTCCAATATCTTGGAAACATCGTTACTTTATTCCATGAATTTTTCGTGGACGCTTGCGGATCGTCCAAAGGAATTTCCTTGAAGCCTATCTCGAAAACCCATTTGTCGAAATCCAGTTCTCCTACATACCGCAATGTGGACCCGTTCTGTTTTGCTCTTTCTACACGCGATTTCATTTGCTTGTCCAGCGCAGCTAAATTTTTTAAAGCCTCTTCGACGCTGACATTTTCCAGTTCAGGGGGAAGAAATTGTTCGACATTAACAGCAGAAACTTCAAGCGGGACGTTGTTAGTACGAGCCATTATCACCGCCTTCCTTGCCGAGTCCATGCCTTTCAGGTCGATTCTAAAGTCCGTCTCTGTATAGCCTTCTGAAATGGCTTCATTAACGGCCTGTGAGAACGAAGCTCCTTGATCCATTCTCCAGGAGATGTATCCCATAGTTCCGCTGAGCCCGCCGCGGATATATGAAACGCCGCCTGCTGTGCTGACGAATTCCTGGATTCTTACCAGAGTTCCGAGGTTAGCGCTGACAACGGTTCTGTTATCCAAGACTTTGCCTTTTTCTTTTGCTTTTGCAAACAATCTCCTGAAATCCGCGGCGCGTGTGTCTGCGTACGGAAGTTTGTTGGATCCGACAACATTAATTCCGCTCTCCAGCGCTGCCATTAAGAAACCGTAAGTTTGGTGTGACGACACGTCGACGACTACGTCAACGTTGTTTCCCAAAACGTCTTCCATCCGTTGCGTTACATGGCTGCCGCCGTCATCGTAATCTTTTAATTTTCCGCCCCTTGATTTTAAGGCAACCAAACCCATCATTTCGTCTGGCGTGAAGCCGCTGTATTTTGTTACAGTTCCGCTCGTGTCGGTTATGCCGACATACTTGTGCATTGGATTGGTCGCGGTCTGTCTGATCAATTCCAAACCGACCTTGCCTGCTCCGATCAACGCGATTCGCATGGACAAACGATGACTATAAAGGCTTAAATCCTTTTCTACCAAAACGCTATTGGTTGTTATGTCGGATTTTGATGTTGTAAAATACGGCGGCAGTGTGCTCAAGGACGCGAGTTCGTTCAGGGCTGCAGCGGAATACCAAATGCGTCGAAGTCGCGTTGCTCTGGTTTCGGCACCGGCCGGTGTCACAAACCAGCTTATGGACATTTATGATGGAAAAAATCAAAGCCTGTTGCCGCGCCTAAAAGATACATACTGGAAATTTGTCGAAGATCTTCCACAAAGGTTGGGTGCACAGGCGATGCGGGAACTTGAAAAAGAAGTGGAACATCTGTCACTGTACCTTGATATCGGGGCTAGGGACGCTTTTGTCGGCTCTGGTGAGGGGCACGCTGCCATAATTTTAAGTTCTCACATCAACGCACTTGGCGGGGATTCCGAATTTATCAGGGGCCCGGACGCGGTATTTTACCTGAATGGCCACGGGTTGCCGGATATGGAAAATGGCCGGGAATCCTTTGGGCCTGTGAGAGAAAAATTGGAAAGCGGAAAAATTGTTGTTGTCGGAGGTTATCTCGGCCGGCACAATACGACAGGACAGCATAAACTTGGCGCAAGAAATGTGAACGACGCATTCGCCGCAGCGCTGGCCGGCGCATTGGACGCCGTTGCCGTAGAGATAATCAAGGATGTGCCCGGCGTTTATCGTGTGCCTCCGGAATTCGGCAATTACGGCCTGCTTGAACAACTGAGCTATGATGAAGCGAGAAAAATGTCATGGAGAGGCTCGCCTGTTGTGCATCCGGGTGCGGTAAGAATCGGGCAGAATAAAAAAATACCTATAATCGTCAAAAGCATGGACAGCACCGGAACTTTGATAACCGCCGACTCACTAGCAACGGCTGAAAGGCCTGTCGCTGCGCTGGTGGCTGAAATCACAACCATGATAACTGTCTTGGACGATATCATGGATTCGCCGGAAGGCAGAGGGTATGTCGCCGCGCTCAATCAGTTTGAACTCGAAAATGATACTAGTATCGGCATGATCGCATCCGACGTGGGAAGTATTTCGTATACAATAAGTATGGGTGATAAAAAAAGGCAGAAAGGCGATGCCGAAGCAATGCTGGAAGATCACAACAAACGACTGGCCGCTCACCTGAACTCGCATGGTTATAAGCCAGTTGTAAGAGGGCAGGAAGTGGGGGTAATCTCAGTAGTAGGCGACGGCATGCAAAACAGGCTTGGCATGCTATCCACTTTATCAGGCATGCTGACTAACAGTCATATATCCGTGCGCGCAGCTGCGCAAAGCGATGAGAAATACGCGCCGCCGAGCATAACCTTCGTGGTCGACGCCGATAAGCTGGAACGCGGTGTAAAAGCACTCGCAAAAGAATTATTTCTGTAAATGAGAAAAGATAGGATTTAATTTTTTATTTTCCAGAAGCCATCTCGTAGATGCTTTTCAATGCGACTATCGCGGCTGCGGGCGCAACGAAAATGCCTATGTTTCTTAGAATGTTTTGCAGCTGCGCGCCGACCACTGGTATCGCATCCACGTTCGCATTGCCCGCTGCTGCGAGCGCTATCACCGCTACTAAAAAGTGCGTTGTGTCCTTGTCGTTGATATTCAATAAACCAACGATAAAACCTAAGACAACCAACAAGGTTGTTACCGCGGATGTGTCAAATGACAAAAGGGCTGCCAGGACTGCAACAATTGCGCCAACTATGAACGACCATGCCCCGATTTTTTCAGTACTCATCCGGTTGGCTCCGATAATTATTTCATATAACTGCGTTATAAGCTTTATCACAGCTTGTGATGGTGGCGTATGAACAGCGCAGACAATATAATCACAAATATTATTGTGAGCGCCAAAGAAACAACGATATTTTCAGGCGTTTTAATTTCCTGCGCTTTTTGGTAACCGACTATTGCGAATAAGGACAAGCCCGGCGATTTTGCTTCGTAGCCTGTCCGGGTTTGTATGTCCCATTTAATGAATGCGGGCGTGTCCAAGCCTATTTTTTTGGTCAGCAAATCTTTCCATTCGCCTTCAAGCCTCTTTAACACAACAAGATCCGAATCCAAATTATTATCGGACAACCACGAGTTTTCCACTGTGAACACCAATGTTACGCCTGATATATCACTGTCACTCACGTTCTCCTTCTCTATGCTCAGGTATTTGTAAATTTTACCTGTTTCGTTTATCGCTTTTATTGGAGGTTCTGCTGCCAGAGAGGCTTTTATCTTTGCGCCGGCTAAGTTGCGTGTTGTGCTGACTGTTATTTCTGAGATGGAAATGTTTTTGTCCTCGAATCTGAAAACAAGCGGGGTTAAATTTCCTCCGGATGCTATGGCTTCGTTCTTGCCAAGCGTTGTTGTGGTCGTTGTCGTCGTTGTTGTCGTAGTCGCGCCGCCTCCTCCGCCGCCGCCACTAGACGAACTGCTGCTTCCTGATGAACCGCTGCTGCCGGAACCGCTGTCGGAATTTGTTACGCTGCCTGACTTTGTTGACGTTATTGTGACAGCGCCTTTTGTTCCTGTTGCTGTGATTGTATACGAGCATGTCGA
>JACQNY010000099.1 GCA_016202795.1 Candidatus Aenigmatarchaeota archaeon | reverse complement strand
TCTCAATATATTTGAGACTAAATAATTATGAAAAATCAGCGCGGCGAAATCACCACAATATTGACAGTGATCTCATTGGGAATAATGCTGGCGGGCATAGTGGTAGGCAATCTGGCAGTGAAAAAACAAACAAGTACTCAATCAAAAGCAGGTTTAATAAGCGATCCTGAAAATAATAATTTTAATCCACGAACAGAAGAAGTATTTAAAAAACCTGAGGAAAATTATTTCCCGGATCCTGAAGAAATTAAAAAACCTCCCAAGGCTAATACACCAGAACTATATAATTTAACCCAGGCTCCAACACAAATTCCACCCGCATCTGCCGCAACTGCAATTCCACCCCAAAACACTCCTATCCCTCCTAAAGATATTCCTACAGGTACAGTACCTCTGCCAGGACATAGTAAAATTGACTGTGGAGGAGTTGGAAACCAGTGTAACCCAGCTACAGATAATCCCCAGATTTGCGGTAATGATGGATGTTTGCATGCTGCGGTTGGCCGGCCTACTCAAGCACCTAAACTTATTCCACCACCAGGTTTGACCGCAGCACCATTGCCGGGCCGTAACCTTGGGGCCTGTGGCGGATCTTGGTATCAATGTAACCAAGGTGAATTTGGTTGTGGTAATGATGGCTGTGACAATATAAAATTGGGAAGACCTTTTGAACAACCAGTGCCTACTCCCCCCGGTACTATTATTACACCAATACCCGGGCGTGATGATCTTCAATGTCACGGACGCTATTATCAATGTGTAAAAGGTACTCCTGATTGTGCAACTGACGGATGCAACGATCGACTACTCCAAAGAGGCAAATTCGCAATTGCTCCCATCTCTACTCCCTCGCCTGGTTCAAAACCTCTTAACCCAGTACCATCTCTTACGTTATATCCTAGCGAATCCTTTGATAAAGATAAATGTATAAAAAAGGACTATCCTGTATGTGGCAAAACTAATACTTCTACTTATTTGGTATTAAATTGTGATGATAAGTTTTATGAAGAAGGGGTTGGTCCTGAATCTAATTTTTTATATGGTCCTTTTACTTCACAAAAGGATGCGTGCGACTCACTCGAAAAAAGAGTAGGTCCCTTTACTCCCTCCCCAACTTCTGCCTTAAAGGGTAGACCCGACAAAAATGAATCAAAATTAGTAGTACCTATACCCAGTATACAATCTCCAGCATTTGCTTCGGTAAATGATTGGGCGAAGGTACAAAAATTGGCTGTAGAGGGGAAATACGATGCGAAACAAATTTCTGCCTGGGTCCATGAGGCGGCGAAGTATTATTATCCCGGCATCCAATTCCGTTTCTGCGATCCGGGAAAAGGAGAATGCGACTTTAAACTTTAATTAAGCCTGAAGAAGTTATGATGCTATCGGTTTGACCCGAAGGAAGAGTTCGCGACTCAATTTCTGATAGTATTCCACAATTTCCGCCGGATTAAAGGGTATCTTCATCGGTGACCAGACGGAGATGCGTTCAACTTCGGCCAAACTATTAGCAAGATAAAACTCGTTCAATCCGGTATCTTTCTGTTTGGCCAAGATGAAAAGATCATCGAAGGAGAGATCGCCCCTTTGCATGATCACATAAAAGTCAATGTAATCTTTCGGCTCGATGCGACCAAAAAGGGTGAGAATTTTGTTGGAGCCGATATTTTCCAGCGAATCGATACGAATCCCATCAGCGCTGACTATTTCCCCGAAGTGTTTTGGTTGTTCTCGGACGATGTCTATCCGCTGCTGCCAACCCGATGCGTCATGGATGAGATAAATTTCCTGATACGTTTGCGCTGCTACTTTTGCGGAAACTGTTGTATCAAGTTTTGTTGCGATGTCGCGGATGTGGTCAATGATTACTTCCATGTCGAACGGATCAATACAAAACAAGTCCGGGTCGCGGCTTTCCCGGTGGGCAAAGTAAAACGCGGCCAAGGCTGTGCCGCCGGTGAGGAAAAAGTTTGCTGTGAGCGGACTGGCAAAAAAGCGGGTCAGAATATCCGTTTGATAGGAAGTAAGTATGGGATTGTTTTTAAGTGGCAACATGGTACCCCCACGCCTCAAGTGCGCGCACCCAAAGCGTGCGAATCTGCGGACGAAGTTTTAACTGCGACAGGTTCTTTGCTATCTCATCCACGGAGAGATACCCCCATACGTCCGCAATGTTTGCGTGAGAAAGAATCCGCGCCTCGGCCCAGCGCTTGAGAAAGAGATCGGAGCCAGTGAGATACGAACGAAGTGTTTCTTCATCAACATCATAATCCCAGATGAAGTACGGTTTCTTTGCTGTGTTTTTCATACAAGAAGTATTGTATCAAGAGAAAGCGCACAAACGCAATAAGTGCATATCCCGTTTAATTGGGTTATTGATATTTATTGGGTTATTGGGTTAT
>JACQNY010000090.1 GCA_016202795.1 Candidatus Aenigmatarchaeota archaeon | reverse complement strand
GTGCTGGTAGAAGAAAAAAATAAATAGTATGACTGCCTTTTTCTGAGATGTATGAGCGTCAGGCTTTAATAAATTAATAACAAGATTTCAACATGCAAAGAGGTCCTGAGCTTTATCTGGATTCTGCAAAATTGGATGAGGTGCAAAAGGCGCATGCAACGGGCAAGCTTGCCGGCATAACTATCAATCCTTCGCTTGCCTTGAAAGCCATAGGCGAAAATGGCGATTATTCCCGGCATGTCGAACAACTTGCCGATATAGTCGGGCCAAATTGTCATAAGAGTTATCAGGTAATCGGAAAAACGCGAGAAGAGATGGCGCGCGCAGCTTACAAATTAAGAGACGCCTTTGAGCAATATGACGGCTTAGGAATTAAGGTTCCTATATTCGTAGCAGATGTCAACAATAAACATCTTGCGTGCGATAGCTTAGAAACAGTAAGACAACTTTCTAATGACGGAATTCTTGTTAATGTAACAACTGTACAAAGACCTGAACAAATTGTGCTAGCTGCTTACTGCGGCGCAGGACTGATAAGTCCGTTTTTGGGCCGCACAGATGATTTTACACATGTTTTAACGGGGGACCGCATGGATAAGGAATTCAAAAAATCTACTTATTTTGATCTCAGAGGCGTGAGCGGTTTCAACGACGGGTATGGCAATGTAAGTGGGATTCATATGATGGCGCGAGGAGCGTATGCACTATATCTTATGAAGCAGATTGGTATTCAGCATAATGCAAGATTACTGGCAGCAAGCACAAGAAATTTACAACAATGTGCGGAAGCAGCTGAATTTTGGGCTGATATCATAACCGAACCTCCTGAGATTTTTAATATTACAGCGGAAGATACATTTCAATGGCATGAGAGGGCAGCCCCAGACAATTTTGAAAGAATGTGGCCGGGATTTCTCAGTGATATAACACCCCAAAAAATAGAAGAGTGGCTAAACGTGTATGAGGGTGGCAATAAAGAAAGGATTTTTTGGCTTTTATTCCACACGGAGACTGTCAAGGGATACAGAAATTTTGCAGAGGATGGTGAGCGACTTACCTCATTCAGGCAACTGGTTTCTTAATTAGAAAAAAGAAAAGCCGGAGGCGGAGCAGACGGACGCAAAACATGCAGTTTTGCGTCATGCTCCTTCGGGGGCATGCGGAAAAGTAGCGAGTTTTTCCAAAACAACAGGACGATGCAAAGCATCGTCAGTTTGTTTTTCCTCCGGCTTCAGCATGAATGTTAATGCGATTTCTTATGCGAAACGCAAAGCGCAACACCGACACCGTTAATCACGAGCAATGCTGCACGCTTCCCGCAGACTATGCAGCTCATTTCCATTACTAGTTTTATAGGAAGCGCTTTTAATAGGGGTTTTGGTACAAGACTAAAAAGTTAGTGCAATTTTTGAAACGTACGCGTCCCGAACGTAATGCAGGCATAACAATTATTTTTGGAGTAAAATTTATTTCATGCGAAAAATTATCCCGCCTTTTTGGATTGTTTTTTAACGTTTCCTCAAATTAAGTCTTCTATGCAGGCGAAAACAAAGCTTCTGGAAATAAAGGACGAAACGCACGACGTGAAGTCATTCAGGTTTGAAAAGCCTGCAAGATTCGACTATAAGCCTGGACAGTATGTCCTTCTTGCCGACGCCAGCGGCGAACGGGCATTCTCCCTGGCGTCCTCGCCTACCGAAGATTTTTTGCAGATATCAATAAAAATGACCGGCAGCCCGTTCAAGGAAAGCCTTCTGTCGCTGCTCGGCCAGCATGTCGAAATAAGTGGGCCATTCGGACGGTTTATTCTTGATGAAGGCAAGACACAAAATGCAGATACGCGTGTAATGGTCGCCGGCGGGATTGGCATCACGCCATTTAGGAGCATGATAAAATATGCTACTGACAAAAAACTCGGCGACAAAATAATTCTCATTTACTCGAACAAGACCGCGGAGGATATAGCGTTTCTTGGCGAACTGACGGAGATACAAAAACAGAACGAAAACTTGGCTATTGTCCATACTTTGACGCGTTCCGACAGCAGTGACTACCGCACGGGGCGGATTGATGAAAAGCTAATACGCGAAATTATCGATAACATAGGAGGCAGCATTTTTTATGCCTGCGGGCCGCCAGCATTCGTCGATACAGTGATTGTTATTCTGAAATCCATGGGCGTGGATGCGGGGAATATAAGATTTGAGAGATTTACGGGCTACTGAGATGCTCTTGGAACATATGAATAAAGTAGCTTACCCCTGACAGTATCATAAACACGAAACTGGGCAACTACTAGTCCATTAATTCCTTTGACTTTTAAGAGACGCATAGAAATAGTAAAGTACGAATCCGGTTTATGATATCTGGGTAAATCCAGTTCTTGGATGTTCGCCTTGTGGAACCTGTACTCGTCTCTTGCTACCGGAAACTCTTCTGGCGTAATATAATCTGAGACTGCGGAATCTCGTTTATCTGCCAGTATTCCCCACAACAGGATAGCTAATTCATTGCAACTATTGTGATAATGTACTTCTGTTACTGATCTGAATCTTTTTCTTTTTCGCTGCGGAACAGAAAAGACCCCAACTACAGCTTTTTCATCCGGGTGAAATATTGCAGCATTCATTAATGGCCTTTTTTTGTTTATAATTCGCCTTACTTCTTGCTGGTCGTAGCTTATCCAGCGACTCCAATAGTCGTCTTCATGCTGTTTAAAGTCCGGGAGAGCCATCTACGACCGTTCTATACTCAGAATGAAATCCTTAAAAGCACAGGCGGTCGATTGCATTTATAAGTTTTATACTAGAAGATAGATTAGTGGTAAAATGAAAAAGCAACTGTATGCCCTTTACGGAATAATTATACTGCTTGTAGTCTTCTACCTGTTCGCTGTCGAGGGCGTGGCAGACGGCACTTTTTTGCTTCATCAGGGCGGCCGCGATTACCAATTCACGTTCTTTGACATAACGCTGTTCCTGGTGCTTGCGCTTTCAGTGATACTTACCGTTATATCGTCCGTGGCATATTCGCGTAGGCAGAAGGACGCCAAAGGCGTCATACGTCCTGTCAATAGGCTGTTCTTCGTGTCTTTTGCCTTCTTTCTCTTCTCGGTAAAGTCTGCCTTGAAGATAATTGACAATTTCCTTATAGGCGGCTACTCTTACATAGGGATCTCGATACAAACCCTGGAGTTTCTCATTTTGCTTTCATTGTTCTATGCGCTTTTTAGAAAATAAAGGATTCGTTGGGGAGCATGGCGAAAAAAGAGGCAAATCAAGCAGGGTGCTATGCAAATCCCCGCCAGATTTTCATTATCTTTTTACTTGCAACAGGAGGCATCACGTGTGAACGGCTCCCTTGAACTGGAAGTACGCAGACGCATATTCAACTGCATAAACGAGTCGCCCGGACTGCATTTCCGCGAGATACAGCGTAGAACGGGCCTGGCCACCGGCTCGATTGATTACCACATACATTTTCTCCACAAAAACGGCCTCATAAGGGTGGAACGCGACAAGAACTATGCGCGCTATTATCCCCTGACAAAGAACTGGAGCGAAGAGGAGAAAGAAATACTTGCCTTGCTTAGAAACACGAAGATACGCCACATACTCATATTCATACTGGAAAAAAAGAAATCAACGCCGCTCAAAATCGCTGAAAGCACCGGCATCTCGCTTTCAACCCTGTCATGGTACCTGAAGCAGCTCAAGGAAAAAAATATAATCTCGGAGAGAAAAAAGGGACGCTTCAGGTTTTACAGGGTCAATGAGCCGGATATGATTGTGAAATACCTTGTCGCGCACAAGTCGAGCTTTTTGGACGTAGCTGTGGACAGGTTCATCGAGACGTGGGAATTCTAGGTCCTTTTCTTCGCAAAGAAAAGTAATTTAGTTTTATAGATATGGTTTTTAAAAAACGCCGACTGGGCGCAAATAAAGCAGCAGTACGATGATGATAAAAATGATTATTATTATCTGAGGATTCAACTGTCATTTGTTCTTTCTACTTTTCTCCTCCAGAAGCGCAATTCTGGTTTTTATGTCATTCAGTTCTTCCATATAATTGACCCTCTCTTCAACCCTTTTCATTTTCACAGCATTTATTTGTATCTGTTTGAACCTATCCTTCACATAGGAATAGCCAAAATAAAATATTACGAGTATGATTAGTATTCCAAAATACCTTTTCGGCCGTAATTCCCGAAAATCACGGCCGTGAAAACTTATATATACCGCGCAAAACGATGTTTTTAAATGCGAAAAGCGTTTTTAACGCTTGCAGTTCTGTTTGCAATAGTATTTTCTACGGCTGTCTATGCGCAGAATGAGACTGGCAACCAGACGCAGCAACCGCCACCTGACCCGTGCGCCGGCGTTACGTGCAACAGCCCTCCGGCGGCTGCGTGCGACGGGAACAGCGTGAAAACATATTCGTCTCCCGGCACGTGCTCTGGCGGGCAATGTAGCTATTCTTCTTCTACAACGTCATGCAAGTTCGGCTGCTCACTCGGACAATGCAAGCCGTGTGAGCCAAGCGCGTGCGGCACGAATTCAAAAACGTGCCCGGACAGCTTTGTCGCCACATGCCAGCAGACCTGCAGCGGTGGAGCTAGCGATGCTTCTTGCGTCGCTTGCGAGCCGAGCTGTCAGGGACATGAAACACCGGTAACTTCTGGAAGCGGCTCCTCAGGTTCTGGAACATCCGGCGGCGGG
>JACQNY010000091.1 GCA_016202795.1 Candidatus Aenigmatarchaeota archaeon | reverse complement strand
TTAAGTTGGTCAGCTATAAGATGATATAGGCACAAACAATACAGCAAGTGGAAAAAATTAAATAATATGGCAATCGAAACAAACTGACGCAACCCAAATAGACGCACAGCGGTGCGTCAGTCTTCGTTGCGTCAAGTTGTCGGGAGCAAGGGGATATGGACATAATACCGCGGACAATGATGCAGTTCGCTGTGGGCATTCTGGTAATTGTAGCCCTTGTCATAGCTTTCCAGATTGGCACCAGTTCATCCAAGACAAAACTGTCTGAGATTTCAGAACACGAAAAAGAAATCATGGAAAAGGCTGCAAAGTTTATCCAGATTCAAAAACCGGAAATAAAGATTTCCTCCGCAAAAAGCGATGAATATCGTTATACTATCAAAATAATTGCCGGCGCAAAATTCGAAGGCACGGCAGAACAGACGTTTATCCCTGTGATTATATACAAAGGCGTCAGGGCGCGGGACATAAAGAGCGCGGACATAACAATGAAGCCGCTGGAAGCCAGAACGCTCAACATGGAATATCAGATTTCAAGCAGCGAGCCGCCGATAATAGTCCGCAACAAAGAAAGAAAGTATACAGGAAACCTCATCAACAACCAGCTTCTTGTACTGAAAAACTTTTCGTTTGTCGCCAAGATGAAGCAGGGCGAAATACCGTTCATCGACATACCTGATATCATAATCATCAAAGAACCAAGGTTTGGCCCGTGCACAGCCGAAGTGCATGTCCAGTGCCCTTATGAAACGCCCCTTCCTGTTAAACTTTCACTGAAAGACGAGGACAAGAAATGCGAAGAGCAGATAAAGACAGACACGTGCAGGAAAAGCTTCGGCGCCTGCGGCGCCGACGTAGACTTGGAATTGATAGAATTCAATCCTGAAAGCTTTCTGGATGAGCTGAAGCCCGGTCGCCCTAAATGCGTCAATCGTGTCCCGAAAATTAACATAAACGTAGGCGAAATAAAGCAAGATAAATTTGCCTGGCAATTAGGCGAAGAACTGGTGCTATCGTTCTGGACAAAACCGAAAGAAGAGGAGCTCGAAAATTGTTGGTTAACCCCTTCAAAAAACACAAAATGCCTTGACCTTCTAATCGGCGGATATAGCATAACAATCCCACTTGACAGCTATACGTCTTGAAAAGTATGCTGGAAGTGCATTCCAGCAAGCATTCATCCCAAAACAGCATTCTCGTCTTACTTCAGTAATCAGAACTTGTTTACTTGTTTGGGCATAACCTATTGATCATTAGAACTATCACATCTCTATTGAAGTAATCACCTATCTTTCTGGCATACTTACACTTTTATTCTGCCGAAAACAAATAAACTCTATGGACAGCCAGACGTTCAAAATAACAATGTTCTTGGGACTTGCTTTGCTACTTGTGATAGTGGCATTTCTGGCGCTTGGCGTGACGAAGGATTTCGCCTTCGCCTTCGGCGGCAAATTCGGGTTGAAAGGCACAGAAGACGAAAAGACCTTCGTAACCAACCCGAGCAACGTAGAGGTAGACCTCAAATGCGAAAGAAACGAGGAACAGCTGAAAAGCGGCCAGTTCTTATACAAGATTAACATCAAAAATGCAAAGCTCCAGTCAGAAGGCACAGATGACATAAGGCCCGTCCTCTATTTCAAAAGCCGTGTACTAAAGGCAAAAAGCGGCAGCAAGTTGAATCCAGAAGGCATCATTCCTGCAGAAACAGTAAAGACAGGCAATTTAGGAGAATTGAAGTTCGAGCTTGAAACCGTCTCGCTGCCGACGTACACAAAGGAATTTTACACACTGTTTCTGTTAAAGAAATCGGACAAATGCGAAAATGCAATCAGCGGTGCAATAAGCGAACAAGTCCTAATATCCCAGTGCGGCCGCGACCTGCTGGCAAAGTTTGACGCAACCACGAACAGCTGCACGAAAGGTGAAATACCATTTATAAAACTGGAGAGAATTGAAACATGGCCAGAAAAAAATAAATGCAGCCCTATTTTCAAGGTAATTAATAACGACAATTTCGATTGGCAGGTGCAGGATGGCTACAAAGCGGTTATAAGGAATTGTTTCCCTAACGAAGCGCCTCCATTGAATGATTTGTGGAGGCCCAGCAAAAAATATAATGAATTTAGATCCGCTTCAATTAGTGGAGGCGCGCCTGGCTTGTGGTACACATACGAGATTCCAAGAGGATCTATTCTGGTAGAAGACGCCAGCAAATCCCGGCTAAAAGACCGCTACTATTGTTCTTCTCTGCCAGAAGAAAGGACAATAGAATTATACAAGGATTGTAAGGATGGAGGCTATGACGATAAAGATTGTACCAATCTTTACGATACAGCATCTGGCTCTCCGCCTACTTTAATTGACTCGATAACATTTACATGTTAGGGTTAATAAGGGATGCAACTCAAATAATATGGCAATCGACTCAAGCAAAGACCAAAGGTCTTCTCTCAGAAACCAGAGGTTTCTGGAGACTCAGGAAAGCTCTGCTTTCCTCGAGTTGATGCATCAAAAGACTTCTGTCTTTTGATTGTGCGGAGGCAAAGGGATTATGGAAGGAATGCCGTTGTGGGTTATGGTTGTGTTGTTTTTCGTAGTGATAGCCGGGATTTTTCTTCTTCTCTGGATTGGCACCCAGGCGGGATGGTTCGACAAATTTGGCGCCATTTTTACAGGAGGAAAAAGCATTCTGACTAGCTAAGTATGGCTGAAATGAAAGCAGCCTGCTGTTGTAATACTTATTCGATTTTGTACCTCATAAAAATTATTTATTAAGGGCAGCCTAATAGTTAGAACATGCGAATGGAATACATAGTCGTTGCATTGGTCTTGATGCTCGTGATTCTTATTGTTTTGTATGTAGTAGGCGGCAATCTGGTCCCCGGTTTCAAGTCAGCCGTTGACGGCATACTGAAAAACGTGGGCTTTGTAAAAACGACCAGTACAGCGCCGTAATTATAGTTTTACATATCAGAAGATTGTCTATGATATTCAACTTGCAGAGAAAAGAAAGAAGAAAAGGCTTTCTTGAACAGAGCGCTTTTGTTGTCATAGACATAGTGCTGCTGCTTCTCACTACAGGGCTGCTGATAAAATCCCTTGGTCTTGTGTTCAACCCGGACAGGCAGGTTGTGACATTCAACACAGAATTTTTGAAATCAAAGATAAACCTGGCATGCGAACAAGGCGAGTCGTCCCTAGTAAATTTTGGCTTCCCCCAGCCGACGCCAAGCAAACTCTTAGGGACCTCGGACTTTTTAGCCCAGTTTTCTATTGTCGGCTCCAAATCTGCCGACCCGCACTACGTTCTATATTACGAATCCTTTCCGCCAGGCGAAGCCATAGGATGGGAGGTTTACCACAGCAACTTCGACACAAGGATAATAGCCCCTTTCGAATACAGCAGGTTTAACGAGAAATTTAGCAGACCCTATGATCCTATTCACCCTCAATTTATAACAGGCAGTGACGTAATCGGTTTTTTAGAGGAAATGGACAACTACACAAATTTTATAATAACCGAAGCCACTTTCAAGGGAATAGACCTGAAAAAGACAAAGAAGCCTATACTATTCAACAACATAATTCTCAGCAACAGCTTGAACGTCGTCCCGCAGGAGCCGGCGACGTCGCCAACAAAAGACATAACAGCAGCCATAGCGGGCTTGGGCAATGCAGGCAAATGGGTAAGTTACGGCGGCAACAAGAAGTTCGAATTCTCTGATTATCTGGGCTTGACGGACGAAGAAAGAACGTACATAAAATACAGGCCATGCGCCGACAATCATTTATGCTTAAAGACAAGAGACGGCGTCGAAGCAATAAAGCTTTCTGATGCATGCCGCGGCAAATATTTCCAGTTGTTTTATGATGCCCGCGGCGACACGGACAGCATCGTTTATGCAGCCCTTTTCGGCCGTCAGGCCTATAAAGTTACCAAGGACCAGTTAGACCGCATCGAAGATGCAAGGATAGCAGCCCAACGCTCAGAGGAAGAGGCAAAAAAAGCCATAGAAGCTCTGGAAAAATTCAGTAAAGAACCGGATGTGCACGCGAAATCAGTCGAGCGCCTAAGGGAATTAGCAAAGAATGCAGGTGCCGCCACCAAAGCCGAATTTGAAAGCGCATTAAGCTCGATGCAGTCAGCGGCAAATGACGTTGCAGAAGCTGAGATAAAAGGCGATGTAACAGCCATTAAAGCGGCGCAAGGCAGGTTGGATAACGCTGCAAAAAATATGAGGGGTCCGCTTTTAAAGGCGGGTGCACCCCTTGCAGATATAGATGTTAGAACTGGTGTCCTCAAAGAAGTTTCTGTTCTGGATAACATAAAGGTAAAGAAGGTTGCTGTAGCAGCAGAAGCTGCAAAGAACTTGAAATTTCTCAGGACGGCCCTGCGTGCCGCAATAGAAGTAGGAGAAAAATCAAAAAACGTAGCTGTAAAGGCCGCTAAAATATTTCCAAAGGCTGTTAATGGCATCTGCACAGGCGTAGGCGTTGTTGCCACTGTTTTCACGCTCGGGCTTGGCGGGGGCGTAGCAAAAGGCGCCTGCAAAGTAGGCATATATGCAACTGCGGCTGCCGCTGCTGGAGCGTATATCGTACCAAAAGGGATTGAATTTGCAAAAAGCATGATTGCATTTGCGCTTAGTTACAAGACATCTGATTTTTATCTGGCTAGTCCGTGCTCTATTGAAGGCGGAAGCCCTAGCATAGAGATCAAAAAAGTAAGTGACTGCTCAGTTAAACCTACTAAGGACAACGAACCATTATGCGTAAGGATGCAAAAATATCCGCTGTACAAATACGACGAAAATTTCGGCAGTCCCACAATTGAATATCGAGGAGACCACTTGGCGTGCATGGACAACACCGGCAACAATGAAAAGATACCAGAGTCTACAGAAAAAATGGAGTGCATAAGGATTACAGTTAAAGAGCAGAAAGATGGTTTCTGTTTCACAAAGAATCCGAATTTGGTCAGGAAAAACGTAAATATAATCACAAAATTAGGGGCAACCACGCTGAACGGTGCAGTGGACTTTTTCGCCCCTATCTGGGTTTCAGTCCCAGCACAGGCCGTTGGCGCAGAATTACCCGGCGGTTTCGATTTGGACGACCTAACGGCAGTTGCTGCCGCATGGGGCTCGTTGCCTGTAAACGAGCTGTCATCCTATCTGCCGGAATCAAAAGCCGTTGCGCTGGCCCCCGGCGAGCTTGCAAAGGGCGTCTGGGACAGGTCAAAAGAAATGGTAGCAAACATCGTCGGCCTCTCGTGGACATGGCCATCTTAAGTAGGACGTAATTGTTAAGGGCTTATCATCATTAACTTTGAACCGGAAGTATGCTTAAAGTAAAGCAAGAATAATTAACATACTTCCATCTTTCCGCCATAGCTATAGAGAGTATGAATTAACGTGGGTTTTATCTCATCTCCACGCTTATTTTCGTCTTCAGGACTTCTTTCCCGTCTATTAGTTCTGTTTTCGTTCCCTTGTTCTCCAGAATTATAACATGCCCCTCGCCGACCGTATTTGAGTTGCCAGTCAAATCTATCCTGTACGAC
>JACQNY010000089.1 GCA_016202795.1 Candidatus Aenigmatarchaeota archaeon | reverse complement strand
GTTTATGAATTATTAAGGGTTTATGATAAGCAGGAATTACGCTAACGTAGTGCGCGTTTCTGACATGCCGAGGCGCGAAAGGAAGACGTTGCAGGCTGCGTACAGGGACGCGGCGGCGAACGGAGGCAAAGCGATACATGACATCAGATACGCCTTCAGGATAGGCGACCCGTTCCATGAAATGGACAGGTTATACCTGTTCCCGGTCCGCGAATCCCGTATCAGAGCCGCAGGCAGGCTTGTGCTGAAAGGCCCGCTCGGCGAACAAATGTTAATGCCGCAGCTTTCTGCAGAGATAGTTTATTCGGACAACGGCGTGCGCAAAAGTTATACAATGTATTTCTGCATAAACCCCAGAACAAAGCAAAGAGAACCATTTATAGAACCTTTGATTGAAGCACCGGGCTTTATACCGGTAGTAGTAACAACGCCGCGCATGCTTTATGTAAAATCATCCGCAGGCAACGGGGGCGTGCAATTCGCCGGCTTTGATATGACCGACCTGCCGGGCGCGGAATGGATTTTATCAAACCCACAGGTAATCGGGGTGGAAATAAGCGACACGGGCGAAGAACTGCTTTCCGAAGTTGCCAGGAAGGGTACGGTGTTGAGAATGGGAAGCGCCCTTGTTACACTAAATGGCGAACTCTTCGAGGTTTGACTTATCTTATCGAGATAAACAAATCTTTATATTTCATGCCTTACTGATCTTAGAGGTGTTTGCAAAATGAAAATCGTTGTCTCAGAACCTTCGACAAGGAAAGCTTATCAGATAGAAGTAGACAGCACAAAAAGCGCTGCGCTGATGGGCAAGAAAATAAGCGAAGATTTTTCAGGGGATTTAATCGGGTTAAACGGTTACACTCTGAAGATAACCGGCGGGTCGGATAATGGAGGATTCCCGATGCGACCGGAAATACCGGGAATGGCTAGAAGGGCTTTCCTCCTGAAAAACACGCCCGGATTCCGTCCGAAAATAAAAGGCCAGCAGAAAAGAAAACTCGTTTGCGGCAATACGATCTCGCAGACTATTGCGCAGGTTAATGTCAAAGTCATGACAGCAGGCGAGAAAAAGCTGGAAGAAATCGTGCCGAAAACAGAGAAAAAAGAGGAAGCGCCCAAGAAATAAGGTTTTTGATTAAACTTTTTGGGAAAAAGTTTATGGATGAGTGAATTTTATTTGATGGAAGCAGTTGACGAAAAACTAATACCCGAAGCCAACATAGGAACCGTCGGCCACGTCGAGCACGGTAAAACGACTTTGTCGCAAGCGTTAAGCGGAAAATGGACCGGCACGCATTCTGAAGAGCAAAAAAGAGGATTGACGATTAAACTCGGGTATGCCGACGTAACTATTTACAAATGCGAGAAATGCGAAGGTTTTGAATCGTATTCGACGTCGCCGAAATGCCTGAAGCATGGTTCTGAATCCGTAGCATTGCGGACTATCAGCCTGGTCGATGCGCCGGGGCACGAAACGTTAATGGCTACTGTGTTAGCCGGCGCGGCTTTAATGGACGGCGCTTTGTTTGTTATTGCGGCGAACCAGAAATGCCCGCAACCGCAAACAAGGGAGCATTTGATGGCATTGAATATTACAGGCGTCGAGAAAATCGTTATTGTGCAAAATAAAATCGATATGACGGATCCGGAAAAAGTAAAAGAAAATTACGAGCAGATAAAAACCTTTGTACAGGATACGGTCGCGGAAAAAGCGCCCATAATTCCGATAAGCGCCCAACAAAGAATAAACTTGGACGCGTTAATTGCGACAATGGAACAAACAATCCCGACGCCGAAACGCGACCCGAAGAAAAATCCGAAAATGCTGGTTGTGCGGACATTTGACGTGAATAAACCCGGGTTTATTCCTAGCAAACTGTCCGGCGGAGTTTTAGGCGGTTCTTTATTGCAAGGCGAGTTTAAGATCGGCGATGAGATAGAAATACGGCCTGGCTTAAAAGTCGAAAAGGAAAACAAAATTTTCTGGGAGCCGTTATTCACAAAGGTTGCGGGCCTGCATAAAAGAAATACTTCGTTGGACAGAGCGGGGCCGGGCGGACTGATAGGGTTAATGACAGAATTAGATCCGGCGTTAACGAAAGCGGATTCGCTGGCAGGTTCGGTTGTCGGCTATCCGGGCAAGTTACCCAGCGTTTTTGATAAATTGCACATTGAAACGGATTTGATGGAAACAATAATCGGCGCTGAGGAAGCGATTAAAGTCGATAATATACGCACGAACGAGCCGTTGATGTTAACTATCGGGACTAGTCGCACTGTCGGCATCGTGACTTCAGCGAGAAAAGACAATTTCGAGATTTCGTTAAAATTGCCGGTCTGCGTTGAAAAAGGCAATCGCGTCGCGATTTCACGGCAGATCGCAAATCGCTGGCGTTTAATCGGATCCGGTCTTATAAAATAAAGTAAAGCTTTTAATACCTTCTGTTTCTATGTCTGGTTTATGACGACCGGTGTTTTGGACAAGCCAAAGATCGAATTGCCTGCAGAGCCGGGATTTGAAGAGGAGACGCAGCTTGTTGAAACATCGGGTTTTGGAAACAGTTCCTTGATTATCGTGGAAAATCCTCTGGTACGTGGTTATACCGGTTTTCTGGTTTCCAGGGATTTTAAAAGGCATCCCTACGAGGTGGAGCTTCTTGATGTCGGGCATTACAGGGTTTCTGGGGACAAGAACTCAGCTAAGCTAAACGCGAAACATGAAAGACTGAGCATAAGACGACAGCGTTATCCGGTTCCGCATGTCCGCATAATTACGGATTCCAGGACGACTTTGGATTTTCCAAGCCGCAGACCCTACGTAATGAGTTTAATACAGACCGGACAGCATGATACGCTCAAGCTCATGTTGGACTCCGAGGAAACTTTTTTAGAAGGCGCGGAAATGGCATTTGAAATTGCGTCTGAAAAGTCTCCATTTTTCAGGTACCGCGATGGCAAGCTCAGCATGCCATCGGATTACGCATCGTTGAAAATAGTATGATAACAATGACAAATCTTTACGAAATCGACGATTCAAGAATGCCGTTAAGACTCGGGTCAGCGTTGCGTGTCCCTTCTTACGCTTATTCCAAGTGGGGTATAAATGGC
Organism: Candidatus Aenigmatarchaeota archaeon; assembly: GCA_016202795.1. Lineage (GTDB taxonomy): Archaea > Aenigmatarchaeota > Aenigmatarchaeia > JACPZZ01 > JACPZZ01 > JACPZZ01. The sequence goes on along the minus strand of JACQNY010000089.1, from coordinate 8,999 downwards.
AATGAAGAATATCTGAGAAAACTTAGCGAGGAGGCCTACCGCGCCGAATGGGCTGACGGATCTCCGAGGCAGATGCAATACGTTTCCGCTGCGATGCAAAACTCGGGCTACGGGGATTTTCCGCAAATTCTAAGAAAAGCAAACGCACGCGCTGTATCGAGGCTGGTAAAAAAATTTCCCGGCAAAGTGGTAATTGCGGATGTCGGCGCGGGTGAAAGCACGGTCACCATTTTTGACAGGCTTGAAGACGAAGACAAGGATAGGATTCATCTTACGTTAATCGAACCCTCGGTTGAGCGCATTGAGGCGGCTGCAGCAAAGTTGGAAATGCGAGGATTCAGTGATTTTGATTTGGTGGTAGGATCCGACCTCGGGACGCTACAACAACTGCCAGCAATACCGCAGATAATAAGCTATGTGGCAACCTTACATCATCATGCATACTTGGATGAGCCAGCTCAGGCATTATATCGGACTTTACAAACAGGCGGTTTTTTAACTGTTGCGGACTGGCACAACCCGATGTGGGAGCATCCTAACAGGGTTTACGAATTTTTACAAACTTTGCAGTGGAAAACAAAAGAAGAAGATTTAGAGGCCTTTGCGGAAAAATTCCCGCTCGTAAAAAGAAAGGCAGACCATATCGGAGATCCTTACCAGAGAAAAGCGATGCGTTTGATACAGGATTTTTGGAGAGGATGGGCTGCTGTAAGACGGGAAGCGGTTGAAAGAGGAGAATTTGATTCTCGCGATGAAATATTCATGCTCGAAGGTCATCGCCCTTTTGTTTCAGAGCAGGAGACTATGTCGAACGCCGGTTTTAGTATAGCGGAGGAGCATAGACTACTAAAGGATTCGGAGCTGCTTATGCTTGGCGTTTACCAGAAGATCTAATATGACAATCGTTTTTATCGAAGGGTTTAAAATTAGACTTTTTAAACCAGACGCCTAAATGATTAATCGATAACATGCCTAAGAAAGTTGTTTCCGTAGCCTACCCTACAATACCAATTGTTTTTCTGGGCGGTATACGAGCGGACAGGAGGCCTATATACAATACAATGGGCCTGGCGGTTACAGATTTGGATGAAAACGTCAGGACAGAAACCACGATAAAAGTTACGGACAATAAAAATGGGATAAAATTCAGCCTTGGCGGCAAATTAATCGAAGGAAAACGAAACGAGGATACAATAAATTCGATAAAATCTTTTCTCAAGGATAAAAAAATAGACGTAGGCTTGGAGATAGATTCCACTAATTACAACATCAAGGGCGGAAGCAGCGATTCCGGACTTGCCGCCTTGTTTTTCGGGCTTAACGAATTGCTGGGAACGAAAATGAAAACCGCGGAAATAGCTAATTATGCAATGCGCGGTTCGGAGTCTGCTATAAGGTCTGTTTACGGCGGACTCAGCAAGATAGTTGTTGACACGCCTGAAATGCACGGCTTGGCGGTTGCGTCGGCCAAAGATTTGGATGCGATAAGAATTTTTACCGTATATTTCGATTATCCTACTAGAATAACGGCGGATGAAATACACGCGGCGATCGTAAAGCATCCATGGTACAAACACCGAGTTCAAAATATCCCGACGTGGATAAGAAACATCGAAAGCGCGATAAAGAAAAAAGATTTCGTTACAATGCTTAAAAATTCAGAGGATAACATACGTAACGCGCATTATCTGCTAGAGGACGTCGGGCTGCGCGTGCGCAGAAAAAAAATAATGGATTGCTGGATTGACGTGGAAGAGATGCGCGCATCAGGATTGCGTGCATACTGCCTGCAGGGCGGCGGTAATTTAATTTCCATCGCATGCTTGAAGGAGCAGGCTGACAAAGTTTACAATGAGCTTGTTAACAGGGGCTGGTCCCCGTTAAAATACAAGGTCGCGGGCGGTCCAAAGATAATTAGGAGAGGATAAAATGATTTACGACGAGAAAAGTTCTTTGTTGTTGTGCACAGGATTGGGACTTGAGAAAATTTCTAAATTATCAGGCAGGGATGGTAATGCCGTAGAAAGAGAATTGAGGAAATTTGGGAAAAAATATTTAGATAGGTATAGAATATTCTGCGAGTACAAAAAACTTGTAGAAACGGGAAGATTGAAAGAGCCTATAATTCCTATAATAGCTGCAATGCCATGCGTCGGCAAGACGACAATGGCGCGTGAGATTGCAACAGCCTTTGGCATAGGGAACGTGGTTGGAGGCGACGCTTTCCGTTCGGCTTTGCGCGATTTCTTTTCCAAAGAAAAGACTCCCGAGTTTTTCACATCCGTGTACGATGCGTGGAAATTTTTCGGAGAAAAAAACAACGAAAATATAATCAAAGGCTTTGAGGCGCAGGCGCAGATAATTAATAGAGCAATAGAAAGGATGGTAGCAGACCGCGGGATCCGCGACGGCGAGTCTATCGTTTTTGAATATTTGCATTTTTTGCCTTCACAATACGACAAGGAAATATTAGGACATCCCAGCGTGATACCTGTTGTTCTAAGGTTGAACGCGGATAAAATATACAAGGAACGCATCGGTATGCGCGACCGGCGGACACATTTAAAAGGCGATTCTTCAAGGCTGTTAAGCGCATTAGACGCTTACAAAATAATGCAGGATTTCCAATGCAAAGACGCGAAAAAATACGGCATACCGGTTGTTTCAACAGACAATTGGGAAAAGGCCGTCGATGAGGTGCTGTCTATAATATCTGCCAGGATAGGAAAATTAATAACAATGAAAGAGGTAAAAGAATCAAGCAAGATCGTTAAATTAAGAAAGGAGCGTAATTTATGAAATCGACAGCGGTTGCAAATTCGAACACGGCGCTCGTAAAATACTGGGGAAAATATAACGAGAAATTAATATTACCGATGAACGGCAGCATATCGCTGACGGTTGACAAATTAAGCACTACGACGACTGTGGAATTTTCTGGCGATTACGATAATGATATTGTGGAATTAAACGGAAAAAAAGCCGAGGGAAAGGAGGCTTCAAGAGTTATTGAACATCTGGATCTGATAAGGAAACTGGCAAAATCTACACCGAAAGCAAAGGTTGTGTCGAAAAATAATTTTTTAACGGCTGCTGGCTTGGCGTCTTCAGCTTCTGGGTTTGCAGCATTGACCGTAGCGGGCTGCGATGCAGTCGGTTTGGAATTAAACAAAAAGGAATTATCCATTATAGCGCGGCAGGGCTCCGGGTCATCATGCCGTTCAATATTCGGCGGTTATGTTGAGTGGATCGCCGCTAAATCATCTGAAAAATCTTACGCTAAACAGATCGCTGGCGAAAATTATTTCGATATCAGGGACATAGCCGTTGTGGTGGAAGCGGCAAAAAGAAGATATACAACAAGGGAAAGCATGCAGGCCACGGTAAAAACATGTCCGTTTTACGGTTCGTGGCTTAAAGCTGTCAAGAAAGATTTGGCGTCTGTTAGAAGATCAATTCTTGAAAAAGATTTTACCATGATTGGGAAGGTGGCTGAGTTAAACTCATTGATGATGCACGCGATCGCATTGACGACGACACCCACGATACTCAACTGGTCGCCGGGAACCATATCATTGATGCACGCTGTGCAGGATTGGCGCATGGAAGGCCTGGAATGTTATTATACCATCGATACAGGAGCTCATGTGCATATTCTTTCATTACCTGAAAATTCGAGAGAGATAATAAAACGTGTTAAATTGATCAATGATGTGATTGATGTTATTGAAAATCGGCCGGGAAAGGGAGCTGAAATTGTAAGTAAACATTTATTTTGAGTGATGTTATGATTATTACATCTGCGCCTGGAAAGCTTGTATTGTTCGGTGAGCATGCATCACGCCATGGAAAACCTATACTTGTACAGGCCGTGGACAGCAGGGTATATGCGATTTTGAAGCCGCGAAAAGACGGCAAGATTTTCTTAACATCCAAAAATTACGGCGTTGTCAAAGAAAAATGGCCGAACAGGAAACTTGACATCTTGTCCGCAACAATAAAAAAATTTTCTGAAAAAACCGGCGCTAGCGGCGGATTTGACCTGGAAATAAAATCTGACGTGAATGCAGGCACAGGGTCTTCTAACGCTGTGACAGTCGCGGCGCTGGGCGCCCTTAACGAACATTTCGGCGCAAGCATGAAGAAAAAAGAGATAGCGGACACGGCCTTTGAAATAAGCTCCGGCGTTGCAGGCTACGGAAGCGGTATGGACGTTGCTGCGTCAACATACGGCGGCATAATATATTATGTCAAGGGAAAAGTAACCCGCGTTGTTACAAACAAAAACCTGCCGTTGGTTGTCGGCAATACAGGCATAAAAGCCAAAAGCGGGTCGATCATCAAAGGTGTGCAATATCTAGAGAAGAAATACCCGGCGCTTTTGACTGTATTGATAGACAGGGTCGGTGAAATAGTCGACGAAGCGGAGAGGGCCATAAGAAAAAGCGATTTCCAGACTTTGGGAGAGCTAATGAACATAAACCACGGCATACTTTGTTCAATGGGCGTGAGTTCCATCGAACTGGAAAAATTGGTTTTTGCGGCGCGCAAAGCAGGCGCATTTGGGGCGAAACTATCCGGTGCAGGCATAGGCGACAACATGATAGCGCTTGCGGCGGGGAATGAAAAACAAGTTTCAAATGCCATCAGGACAGCGGGCGGCAAGATTCTGCCGGTCAAAGTTGGCGAGGGGCTGCGTTTGGAAAAGAGCGGTTAAATATTATCTACCCAACCGCCAATACATTACTCATGGGCATTGGTAAAATACAGGCGCTAAGCGCTTTGGTTTTTGCGTTTATTCTGGTTTCATCAAACGTTTACGCAGCGGGCCTGGAGTTAAACACGGATAAGAGTGAGTACAGCGTAGGCGAGACGATACGGATCAGCGGGTTTTCGGATTTTAGCAATGTTACGATATCCATAACAGGTCTGTTCCCGTTAAACGCGGTAAAAGTCGTAGGCGTTGAAAATGGAATTTTTGGCTACGATTATAACATAATTCCGGGCGACCAAGGCAAGGTTCTCATAAAGGCCGAAGCTGGTGCGATTGAAAAGGAGAAACAAATTTTCATAAAAGACGGCGCAAACAATTCTTTGCTGGACATCGGGTTCATAACGCCAGCAAACGGCGAAAGGTTTTATCGCGAGGATAACTTGACAATAAAGCTGCGCGTGACTAAAGGCGGGTTGCCTGTAAACGACGCGAGCGTCGTTTGCAAGCTTGTGTTTCCCGGGCAACCGTCCGCAGGCGCGACGATAGAGCTCTTGTCAGTCGGCGAGTTTTTTACTGACACTTACCAGATTACGGAGAATGACATAAAGGAGGGGGGCGTTTATTACAGGGATTACCAGATAGGACGCGGCGACCCGACGCAAATATGGATAATTAAATGCGTTGCCCAGAAAGACGGCGAAAAAGGCGGCGGTTCACGAAGCATCAGGGTTGTTAACAGCCTGATAATCATAGATTTTTTATCCCCGACCGAGTCTGCCGTGGAAAACGGCGCGCGCCTGGATGTGATAGTGAGGGCCTATTATCAAGATGGAAGCCCTGTCAGAAACGCTCTTGTCCTGATCGAAGATTCTGATGGAAGATTAGCTAAAATGGATAAATTATCCGATTCCGGAATTTTCGAGTTCAAAAATTATGACACCATTTCGAATAGCGACTACCTTTCCATGACAGCGACAGCCAGCGACGACGCCGGTAACGCGGGCAAGAAATCCATAGTTTTCAGGGTTGTTAAAAACAACCTGCCTGGAATGCTTTACAAGCTATGGTGGACGATTCCGATGGTGATTACCATAATCCTGCTCACACTGTATCTGGAAAAGCAGGTGGAGCTTTCTTACACCCAAAACGTTTCAAAACCCAAAAAACTGAAAAATGAGATAGAAGACCTGGAAGAGGAGAGGCGAAACATAACTTCGGCAAAGGCCTTGGTTGAAGAAAATTATTACAGGAGAAAAATAGACGAAAAAGCTTTCCGCCGCATGATGGAAGACTATGAGCAAAAAGCGATTGAAATTAACATAAAGATAAAACGATTGAAGGAAGAGTTAAAAGAGTTCGATTAAAGTTGTGAAGAAGTGTTGAAAATTAATATATACAGTCGAAAACAAATCATTATCTGTTGGAGCGATTGAAATGGCGATAGATAGAGTCCAAACAGGAATAAACGGCCTTGACGAATTGGTGGAAGGCGGGCTTGTAAGAAATTCTGCTGTGCTTGTGGCTGGAAAGACTGGCTCGGGAAAGACAATGTTCATAACACAATTTCTTTACGGCGGCGCAAAGCTTTACCGCGAACCAGGCATACTTGTTACCACAGAAGAAACGTCGCGCAGCATAAGGAATCATGGCGCGAGGTTTGGCTGGAACCTGGAAGAGATGGAAAACAAGGGCATGTTAAAGATAATTGAGGTTGAGCCATTTTCGATAGACACGCTTGTAACCATGCTGGAGAGGGAAATCCAGGGCATACACGCAAAACGTATTGTTATAGATTCGGTGAGCATGTTTGAGATGTACATTGAAAAACAACTGGAAATGAGAAAGCTGCTTTTCAAAACCCTGAGAAGGCTGAAAGATCTCGGGACGACTGTTATGATAACAGCGGAAATACCCGAAGATTCGCAGGCGTTAAGCCGTTACGGTGTCATAGAATTCGCCGCCGACGCGGTCATTGTGCTTCAATATTTGACATTAACGAAATACAAAAGAAGCCTTCTGATAAGGAAGATGCGCGACACCAACCACTCAACGGACATACATCCGTTTGAGATAATGGAAAACGGGATCAATGTAATGTCTATTTAGAATTTAATGTCTATTTAGAATTCAACAATTTTCTGTATGTCAAGTTCTTGTGGGACATGTAGAACGTGTAACCGACTACGGAAAACGTGATCAGTGTCGGCAGAGACACCGGTAGGTGCATGTTAAAGCTTTCCAAAAGCATGAAAACGCCCAGAAATGCTATTGACGTCATTGCGCCGTTCTTGAGCCATACATATGACGATATTTTTTTTATCCCTATTATTGTAAGCTCCCGCAAAGCCAGCGAGCCGATGCCTAAACCGAGGAATATGTACAGCAGGTTTGTCGTGAACGCAAATGCTCCGATCACGCTGTCAAAGCTGAACACCATGTCCAAAACTTCCAGGTACATGAATTTGGAAACATCAGACGCTTCGCTCTTCATCATTTTCTCCTCCCTTTTCTCCGCGCTTTCCTTGAACCCGTAGAGTATGAAAAAGGCAGCGCTTCCCATGGCTATAGTTATCATCATTGACGGGCGGGATCGCGCCAGATACATCAAACCCACGAGAAGTATTGCCGCAAACGCGAAAAACCAAACATCGTGATTTTTTTCCATGAGTTTTTCGTGCGCGAACAACGGCTTTTTCTTTTCCATGAAAAGCCAGTGAAAATACACCAGAAGCAGGAACATCCCGCCGAATGACAGTATCAAGTATTTTTGCTGCTCTATGGCGTCGTGCGCCAGCGAGCTGTTTGAGGTGAATAGATTCAAAATGCCGTCAGCGGATATGTCCGGAACCAGCAGCCAGACCATGACCAAAGGCAGGATCAAGCGCATCAACAAGACTGCAGAAAGGATCCCGAAAAAAAGAAATATTTTCCGCCATTTCCGGCTCATGGTCTTCAGCATGTGGGCGTTAACTATCGCGTTGTCGATGCTCACAATTATTTCAAAGACCACGAGGCCCACAACTACAAGAAGCCCGTCAAGGGTGCTCATAACTAACAACTAGATTTTGGCGATCTTTCTTTAAAAAACAAGAAAGCCCTAAACTAAGAAGGAAATCTGGGATGAATTACGACAGGAATTATCGCGGCCTTTCCTCAATTGATGCGGTTAAGCTCCTTCGAGAGTTTGGCCAGAACAAGCTTAGGGAGAAAAAAGGCAAAAGCCCAATAAAACTTTTTTTGGAGCAGTTTTCGAGCATCCTGATAACGATACTTATAATCGCAGCTGTAATTTCATTTTTCCTTGGAGAAATCATTGATGCAATCGCAATAACCTTGATAGTGATACTTAACGCGATACTCGGATTTGTGCAGGAGTACAGGGCTGAAAAATCCCTCGAAGCTCTTAAAAAGATTATGAACCCGGTTGCGAAGGTCGTTCGCGACGGCAAGGATTCCATAATACCCGCTTCGGAAATCGTGCCTGGAGATTTTGTCATTTTGGAAGCGGGCGACAAAGTCCCTGCAGACGGCTTGCTGGTGGAATCTTTCAGCCTGCAGGCTGACGAATCTGCGCTGACCGGCGAATCGTTCCCTGTTGAAAAGAAGGCGGATCAGAACAAAGACGAAAATTATCCTGTGGCGGAGAGGACAAACAGGGTTTTTATGGGAACCGCAATAACCTACGGGCGCGCAAGATTTGTGGTTGAGAAAACCGGCATGAACACGGAAATAGGCAAGATAGCTGAAATGATACAGGAATCGAAGACGATTAAAACTCCGCTGCAGGAAAAACTTGACGCGTTCGGCAAGGACATGTCCAAAGCAATTTTTTTCATAGTCATCTTGATATTCCTGCTCGGCGTCTATGAAGGTGTCGGCGTTTTCAGTATGTTTTTGGCTTCGATCTCACTGGCCGTTGCTGCGATTCCTGAAGGCCTCCCAGCTGTCGTTACGACATCGCTGGCGCTGGGTGTTTACAGGATGTCCAAGCGCAATGCGGTTGTAAGAAAACTTCCCGCAGTCGAGACGCTGGGCGCAACAACTGTCATTGTCAGCGACAAAACAGGAACTTTAACGGAAAACGAGATGACGGTCAGGAAAATATGTACGGCATCAACAGTTTACGAAGTGAGCGGCAGCGGTTACAGCCAAGAGGGCGAAATACTTGCCAACGGCAGCCGGGTTTTCGCAGACAAAGAACTTGAACTTTTGCTGACTGCAGGCGTCCTGTGCAACAACTCCTCGATCGACATGGTCGGCGACCCTACTGAGATTTCGATACTTG
>JACQNY010000088.1 GCA_016202795.1 Candidatus Aenigmatarchaeota archaeon | reverse complement strand
TGCTTGTTCCAAGCTGGCTTTTTTAGCGCCGTATGCCAAGGTGATAAGAAATGAAAGCATGAACACAAGTGCAGGCATACCCATATTCGCTGCAGGATTCCACCCGCCGGTTTTAACGTGCCCAATGTAATAGGCAACAATCATCTCGATGACGCCGAATAAGGATGCGAGGCGCGTCAAGACTCCTGCGGCCAGGGAAAGGCCTATCATGATTTCAAATAGGCCAGCAAACCATATCAATGTCCCAAAGGCAGCGGCTCCGCCAGGCATGCCCCATAAGCCGAATAATTTCATCACGCCCAGCATAAGAAACAGTGCGCCAATACAAATTCGAAAAACCACGTACAGGCTATCTCCGTATTTTGTTTCTAAATAACCCATGTCATTCCACCTCCATCCTAGTAGAATGCCTTGAACTCTCCAACTTCGAGGCCCGTTTTTGTGAATCTTAGCGAGTTCATCCCAGGCACCATGTTTGCGCCTCTCATTTTCTTGACCGTCAGTGTCCTGCTTACATTCTTGCTTGTGTCATGCAGCTGCAGATGAATGACTCCGTCGCACACAAATTCTGAAACGCCGTCTTTGGTTAGGGCAGCAGTTCCCGGAGGGGTGTCCGTAAGGAAAAGCGTTGTTGCCCCGATGTCTGCAATCCTGCTTATGAAAAGATAAGTGAATTGCTGCATATCCTCAAAAGGAACGTATCCTGCAGTGTGTAATATCTTTCCCTTTATAGTTCCAGTCGGGTCGGGCTGGTCCCTCAAGGGCAAATCAAACATCTTTGCGTTTATGTTTATTGACGAAAGCGAGTCAATGACAATTCTTTTTGCCCCAATCTCTTCCGCCCTCTCTGAAATCGCATCGACTATTTTATACCCCCTATGGTCGATCGGAACCCTTAAAATGTCAATTTTCCTCTGGTCCTGCGCCTTAAAGAAATCCCACCCGAAGGCATTCGCATAATATCCAAGCCTGTTTGGATGGTCCTCTACGCTCACAAAAAGCCCGTTTTCGTCTGCATCATGGACTCCATTGTACAAAAACTGCAGCCCGAAAATTGTCTTCCCTGTTCCTGGCTCTCCGCAGACCAGAATCGAGTGGCTCTCCAGAAATCCTCCGTCGATAAGCGGATCAAGCCCTTTGATTCCGCTAATAGTCTTTTTCATCTGAAACCCCTTAATCTCGTTAGTCATTCCCATTTTTTCATGCAGCTCGTGTTTTTCGTTTATTTCTTTTTTTATCCTGCTCAATTTTTCGTGGAAGCGCTCATTTTTATCTTTTGTCATTTTGCTCACAATACTACGGTGTCCGGATAGACCTCTATTCCATGGTCGGTTATTTTCATGGAGCAGATCTTAGAGTCGTGCTTTGTTCCCCTCATTTTAAATACTTCAATTGCCCTGTATCTTAGCCCTCTTGGCTCCCTTTCGTTGTAGAGCAATATTATAGCGTCTGCCATAAACCCCATGACGCTTGAATGGTGCTGGTCCGGATGCTGGTCCTCCTCGGCTACAACAACTGTCGTGCATTCCCATTCCTTAATCATGTCGAATAAGGCAACGAGCATTCTTCTTTTCTCGGCTTCTGTATCGAATAAGGCGGTGTATGCCGAAAGTGAGTCAATGACAATTCTTTTTGCCTCAACCTCCTTGATTGAATTCTCGATTTCCTTGCTTTTTTCCTTGACTATCTTTGCAATCCTTTCCGGTGAATATTTCAAAAATATAAACCTTCCCTGCTCCTCAAACGCCTTAAGGTCCCATCCAAAAACAAGCATGTGCTTGTAAAACCTGTCTTTGTTCTCCTCAAACGAAATGTAAATTCCTGTTTCGCTGTGCTTTATCCCTTCCGCCAAAAACTGCGTTGCCAAAATGCTTTTCCCGCTTCCTCCTCCTGCGGCAACAAGCACCGCACTTCCCTTTTCGAATCCTCCCTCAGTCAGCCTGTCGAGCCCGACAATACCGGTTGGCACTCTGTCATCTTTTACTATTTGGTTGGCTATTGCCATGGTTAATAAAACGCCTTGTACTCTTCAACTTCAAGGCCTGATTCCGTAAACTTGAGCATGTTCATGCCCGGAATGATGCTCGTGCCTCTCATTTTCTTGATAGAAATGGTCCTGTTGACAGTCTTGCTCACGTCATGCAGCTGTAGATGAATGACTCCGTCGCACACAAATTCTGAAACGCCGTCCTTTGTAAGCAGAGTTGAACCCGGAGGAGAATCTGTAATAAAGAGGCTTGTGACATTCAAAGCCTCGATTAAATTCACAAACGAATAAACAAACTGGGTTATGTCTTCAAATGCAAGATAAATTGCAGACAGCGAATCGACAACTATTCTCTTGATGTCGTGCCTTTGCACAATTTCCCGCACCTGCTCGACAATATCAAATTTTCTTTCGCTCGGAGGGACTCTCAAAAAAATCATCTTTTTGCTTTTTTCAAATTCCTCTATGTCCGCCCAGCCGAATTCCTTGGCGTATGTTTTGAGCTTTGAAGGGTCTTCCTCAATGCTTACGTAAAGGCCGTTTTCACCAAATTCCTTAACGCCCTTGTAGAGGAACTGGAGCGCAAATATCGTTTTCCCGGTGCCCGGGGCTCCGCAGAGCAGGATGGAATGCGACCTTGGAAAGCCGCCGTTCACAAGGCTATCGAATCCCGGCACTCCTGACTTGATTCTTTCCATGTCAAAAACCTCCAAGTTTTTGATCACGCTCGAAAATTTCAAAAATTTTTGACATTTTAGTTGGTTAATTCGTCTATTGTTCTCTCTAAGTCTCTTTCTTCCTTTCTTGACGCAAGACCGTACGGAAGAACGCCCACGATAAGCGCGGTTATCCCGAGTATGACAAACAAATTGATTTGCCCGGGAGTTATTATTTTCTGGATTATGCCAATAACAGCAATCGCCATTAGGGCAAAGAACATCATTATGCTTTTGTTCAATATTACAAGATTGCGCTCCCTTTGCAGCTTTACCTTCTCGATTCTTAGCAATATGATCTGCTTTTCAGCCTCCGAGAGCTTCCTTTTCGGGATTAGCCTGTATTCTTGGCTGTCATCATACGCCG
>JACQNY010000093.1 GCA_016202795.1 Candidatus Aenigmatarchaeota archaeon | reverse complement strand
GTACATCGTTTTCCATAAAACATTGACCACACCGGGTGTGGTTTTGGAACCGTTGATTTTCGCGGGCCTTGTTTTTTTCCGACCCAATTGGAACCTTTTTTGTTCGTGGTAAAATGCGTTGGCTTCCATCCTTTCAGGCGAACCGTCAGGATGAATCGGAACGGCTAAATGGTAATCTGAAAATTTTAAAACCAGGGAAATTGATTTGCCGGGTCTTTCCTGCCTGTCCACATAGGCAATGCCGTATCTGCTGTTAAAATGATCCGCAACGGTTTCCGGACTGCGGGCATAGCGCCCCCTTCTCCATATGTTTGTAAAATTCGGCCTGAGAGAAACATTCAAAACAGGCAATTTTTCTGTCGTTGCTTGGTAAGCCATAAAAATCAATTTCAACATATTAAGTGAATTAAAGATTAAAATCCGAATTTCGATCGCAAATTCCGATAAAAGCCGGCAATTTCAGTAACCTATTTAAATACAAGAGTGGTAAATAAAGGTGATAAAAAATGGCGAAACCTCACATCAACATTATGACATCAGGTCACGTAGACCACGGCAAATCCACGCTGATAGGCCGATTGCTGTTTGATACAGGCGCTATCCGGGAAGATGAGATGCGCAAGCTGAAAGAAACAGCAACAGAGTTAAAGAAAGAAACTTTTGAGTTCGCTTTTGCCATGGACACTTCAAAGGAAGAGCGTGAACGAGGCGTAACAATAGACTTGATGCACAAACCCTTTGAAACACAGAAAAATTATTTCACAATTATTGACGCCCCCGGACACAGGGACTTTGTTAAGAACATGATCACAGGAGCGAGCCAGGCTGACGCCGCGATCTTGCTTTGTTCTGCTAAAGAAGGTGTTCAAGACCAGACAAGAGAGCATGCGTACCTTCTGAAAGTTTTAGGCATCAAGCAGATGACGGTTGCGATTAACAAAATGGACGCCGTGGGTTATGATGAGGCAAAATTCAACGCGATAAAATCTGAAGTAACAAAACTTCTGCAGGGAATCGGGTACAAAATTGACGCGGTCCCGATGATTCCGGTTTCCGGTTACATTGGCGATAACGTTGTAAAAAAATCCGACAAGATGGCTTGGTACAAAGGCCCGACGTTGTTAGAATCTTTGGATTCGATACAGCTTCCACCGAAACCGATTGACAAGCCTTTGAGATTGCCTGTCCAAGACGTTTACGATATCAAAGGCATTGGTGTTGTTCCGGTAGGCAGGATAGAAACTGGCGTAATGAAACCGGGCGACCAGATTGTTTTCATGCCGTCGGGCGCAAAAGCTGAAGTGAAATCTGTTGAAATGCATCACAAGCAACTATCTCAAGCTGAACCAGGTGACAACGTAGGTTTCAACGTCCGCGGTATTTCACGCGATCAGATTAAACGCGGTGACGTTGTTGGCAAGCCAGAAAACCCGCCTACAGTTGCAAAAGAATTCACAGCGCAGATTATAGTTTTGAACCATCCTACTGTTATTACGAAAGGCTACACTCCTGTGTTCCATTGTCACACATCACAGATGGCCGGCGAGATATTCGAGATTGTAAAGAAACTTGATCCTAAAACAGGCGCGACCATGGCGGAGAATCCGGACTTGTTAAAAACTGGTGACGCAGCGATTGTGAAAGTTCGTCCGGCAAAGCCGCTGGTTGTTGAGAAACAATCTGATTTCCCGCAGCTTGCACGCTTTGCGATTCGCGACATGGGCCAAACTGTAGCGGCGGGCGTAGTCATAGATTTGGTTAAGGTTCAGTAAACCTTTTGTTTACTGAATTAGAAAACTGTGGGTTTTCTAATCTTAATTTTGCTTTTTACCTGATTTTGCAACGTTTAAATCTCTTTCTGTCGTTTTATAAAAATGCCAGAAAGAACCGAAGAACAATTGAGAGAATTGTACCCTGTTTCCGCGACTTACACACCGCTTGACGGATTTGACATACACCGAACTAAAAGACGGATAACCGCACTTGTTGTTGTAGAAGACCAGAAGGGCGGTAGGGATCTAAGATTATACAGTTGGCAATTGAGAAAATCTAATGGTAACGATGCTGACGGGCAAAACAGTGACGTTTACCGATGGAAAGTTGATCTGGCCAGACAGTCGGTTATGCACTGGAATGTCAGAGATGTTGCAACGCAGGCGAGAAAACTCGCCAGAAAATACGACATTAAAATGGATTCGTTATAATTTTTGCGCGCCTTTAAATCCAAACCAGCTCAATTCTTAGTTAATTGCTGAGGTAGCCAAGCTAGGTCTAAGGCACTAGAAACAGGC
>JACQNY010000092.1 GCA_016202795.1 Candidatus Aenigmatarchaeota archaeon | reverse complement strand
TTTGGACCGGTCGGGATTCGAACCCGAAGCCTCGACGATGCGAACGTCGCGATCTACCGTTGATCTACCGGCCCGTTGTAACTAGAACCACATCGTATGTTGTATCGATGTGGTTCAATCGACTTAACGTCTACTAACTTTCTTCTGTTGTCCGATTTAAGTGTTATATAATTGTCTTAAGAATAAGCTTTTAGTGATTTGATGGCTAAGTTGGTTTTTCTAGGCAGCGGCGGCGGGCGATACGCCATGGCGACGCAGGCGCGCGCGACAGGCGGATTTAGGATTGAAATGGACGGCGTTAACATGCACATAGACCCTGGACCGGGCGCTTTGGTGCGCGCGAAAGAGTACGGAGTCAATGTAAAAAATACGGACGTTGTGATGGTATCGCATGTTCATCTTGACCATTCAAACGACTGCAATGCCATTATCGACGCGATGACCGAAGGCGCGAAAAATCCCAAGGGCATACTTATCGGCAGTGTTTCCGCGATTAACGGTTATGAAAACAACAGCCCTGTTCTGTTAAAGATATACCTGAAGTCGCTTGAAAATTCCGTGGTTATGAAATCAGGGGACTCGACAAACCTCAAAAACGTAACCGTGAAGGCGACGCCCACAAAACACTCAGACCCGACGTGCATCGGATTCAGGATAGAAGGCTCGAAAACCATATCCTATACTTCGGACACGGAATATTTCCCGGAATTAAAAAAATACCACAAAAATGCGGACTTGCTGATAATAAACATGCTACGGCCCGATAACGATTCGTGGCCGATGCACATGAATCTTGACGACGCGATAAAACTGATTAAAGAGGCTGCTCCGAAGGTTTGCGTGCTGCAGCATTTCGGGATGAAAGTGATCGAACGCGGGCCTGAGACGCAAGCTCAACGGGCTGCAAAGGAGACAGGAATAAAAGTGATGGCGGCCGAAGACGGTATGAAGCTAGACCTCAACAAAAACTCCGCTCCGCTGGGAAAATATCTAAACAAATGATCAGCATAAGATGGTTTTATGGAACTTCAGAAAAGGTACGATCCGAAAGTTTCGGAAAGCACGTGGCAAAAATACTGGCAGGAAAATAATATTTACAGCTTTAACACGGCCGCGGATAAAACGTTTGTGATAGACACGCCCCCGCCTTTCACTTCTGGAGTTCCTCACATGGGCCATGTCCTCTGGTGGACCTGGAACGACATTATAGCGCGCTTCAAGAGGATGAACGGATTTTCCGTCTTATTGCCGCAAGGGTGGGACTGCCACGGGCTGCCGACGGAATTAAAAGTCGAAAAGGATCACAAAATAAGAAAAGTTGACAGGGATGCGTTTCTCAAGGCTTGCAAAGAATGGACGGGCACCTGCATATCAAACATGAAAAAATATATGATGTCCATAGGTTATTCGTCGGACTGGGATTACGAATACACTACAGACTCTCCGGAGTACATAGGTTTTGTACAGAAAACACTTGTCAATCTTTTTAACAAAGGTCTGATCGAGCGCGCAGAACATCCGGTAATGTGGTGCACCAAATGTGCGACAACGCTGGCAAAGGCGGAAGTCGGTTATGTGGAGAAAAACGGCGTGCTTTATTACATAAACCTTAACGTAGAAAACGGCAAAAAAATCACAATCGCCACGACAAGGCCGGAGATGATGGCGGCGTGCGTGGCTGTTTTTGTAAACCCTGAAAATGAAATGCATAGAGAATTTGTGGGAAAGACTGTCAAGGTCCCGATATTCGGGCAGGATGTCAAAATAATAGCGAATCCGGATGTTGACGTGGCGTTCGGGACTGGAATTGTTTATCTCTGCACTTACGGGGACGAAACGGACATCAAATGGCAAAAAAGATACGGGTTGCCTTCGATAAACCTGATCAATAATTATGGAAAGTTAAACGAAAATGCAAAACAGTTTGCGGGGATGAAAATCGCTGACGCCAGGATAAAAATAATCGAAGAGCTTGGAATGCTTGGAGCGGTGGAAAAAGAGGAGAAGTTTTCCCATAATGTTCTCTGCCACACTGAACGAGCCGCATGTCTAAACCCGATCGAATTCATTCCCATGAAGCAGTGGGCGATAAAAGTAAAGGGTGCTTCCAAAGACGTTTTAGAAATTTCAAACGTCATCAATTGGTTCCCGGACCACATGAAAATAAGGCTCGATAACTGGGTTAACTCGATGGACTGGGACTGGGTTTTTTCAAGACAACGCGTTTACGGAACGCCGATACCGTTTTGGTACTGCAACAAATGCGACAAAATATATCCCGCAGAAAATTTTCCTGTAGACACATCTTTGGAAAAGCACGGACTGGAAAAGTGCGAATGCGGCGGCGATATTGTCGGGGAGAAGGATGTATGTGACGGCTGGATAGATTCGTCCATAACTCCGCTGATCATATCAGGCTACTGGAAAGGCAACTCGTCCCTGCACAAAAAACTTTATCCAGCAGATTTGCGGCAACAAGGACACGATATCATAAGGACATGGGCCTATTACACTATTCTCAGATGCTTTTTGGAGACCGGCGAGAAGCCGTGGAAAAACGTCCTCGTTAACAGTTTAATCTTAGGGCCTGACGGCAGGGAGATGCATAAATCTCTAGGAAATGTCGTGTTACCAGACGAGATATTGTTAAAACACGGCGCCGACTCGCTGCGCGCAGGGCTGGTCATGCTAGGCCTGTATTCCGGTGATGCAGCGTTTAACTGGAAGAACATGGAATTTACGTACAAGTTTTCTACAAAGTTATGGAACATATTCCGATTTTTCGCTTCAAATGCTGAAGATTTCGAAAAACCGGCAGAAATAACATCAGTTATGGACAAATGGATTCTTTCGAAGTTAAACAAAACAATAAACGAGGTTACGAAAAGCATAGAATCTTACCAGTTCGCTTACGCTTTTGAGCTATTGCACGATTTCATATGGCACGAAATCGCAGACAATTACCTGGAGTTTGTGAAGTACAGGATTTACAATAACATAGAAAAAGAGTCGGCGCAGACGACGCTTCATGTTGTCATAATAAATTGCATAAAAATGCTTTCTCCTTTTATGCCGCACATAACAGAGGAAATGTACCAGACACATTTCAAAGACTATGAAAAAGAAGTTAGCGTGCACAAAACAAAATGGCCCCAGGTTGACGAGGCTGCGATAAACGAAGAAATGGAAAAGGCCGGCGAGACTGCGAAGCTGATGGTTTCGACAATAAGAAAATTCAAGACCTCTAATTCGCTTCCGTTAAACACGGAAATAAAACAGCTGATCATAGAGTGCAAGGACGAAGATCTGGGTAGGGTTGCAAAAATTTTGAAAGACGTCGGCGGTATTATGAGTGTGAAGGACCTACGTCTCGGAACCATACTAGAAGGCAAAAATATCGTGGATGTGCCTGAAATGGGCGCAAGGCTTTTAGTCATTATCTGATCAACGGTGATTCTTATGGCCAACGAAACCAAGGTGGTAGAATTAAAAAAACTGATCCGTTTACTTAAAAAAATAAGGGGGCGCCATACTGAATTAGTTACGGTTTACGTGCCTGCGGGCTATAACCTGATCGAAATCATAAACCAGCTGAAAAGCGAAGGCTCGACAACGCAAAATATAAAATCAAAGTCTACGAGAAACAATGTTCTGGCCGCGCTTGATAAAATAATCCAGCACCTGAGGCTTTACCGCGAAACTCCGGAGAATGGCTTAGCGCTATTCGCAGGCAATGTATCCGAAACGGAGGGCGCGCAAAAACTTGACTTGTGGGCCATCGAACCGCCGGAAAAGCTGCAAAATAAACTTTACTGGTGCGACCAGCAATTCGTTGTCGAGCCGCTGGAAGAAATGATAAAGGATAAAGAAGTTTACGGTTTGCTAGCCGTTGACAAGTCGGAAGCGACCATAGGATATTTAATCGGCAAAAAAGTTGTTGTGTTTAAGCATGTGGAATCTTTAGTTCCAGGCAAAACCGCTGCGGGCGGGTGGTCACAGGCACGCTACGACAGAATACGACAGGGCCTGTTAAACGATTTTTTGAAGGAGGTTTCCGATATCGCAACGCAGGCATTTGTCGGGAAAAAAGAACTGCTTGGCATCATTATAGGCGGGCCGGGCCCTGTTAAAGACACTCTTGTAAAGGACGGATATCTTCATTACGAACTACAAAAAAAGATCGCGGGTGTCGTTGATATATCCTACACAAATGAGCCTGGCCTTCATGAACTTGTGAACAGGGCACAAAAAATACTAGTAAACACCTCAGTAACGAAGGAGATAGAATTGTTAAATAAATTCTTCACAGAACTGCAGAAAGATTCCGGGCTTGCGATCTACGGCTGGGAGAAAGTCCGCGAGGCTCTGAATAACGGCATGCTTCAAAAATTAATAGTTTCTGAAGATTTCGATTGGATTAGATCCGAATTAAAATGCGGCAGCTGCGATAATGCGGAAACCAGAGATCACAAACCGACGGAAAAACAGTTTTGTTCCAAATGCAGGATGGAAATGCGCACCGTTAATACGGAGGATCTTATCGATGTCGCAATAACAACAGCGGAAGAGTTCAAAACTGAATATCATATAGTTTCTTCAAGCACAAGGGAAGGCGCGCAATTGAAAGAGCTTGGCGGAGTTGCAGGGATATTGAGGTACAAAAGGAATTATTAATCAGCCGCTGCGTTTTGTCAAATCTTCAACGTGATCAGCGGCGTTTTTCAATGCTATTGAAAACCCTGGCTCCGAGCCCATAACCACTGTTTCTTTGCCTTTTTTCTTCGCCTTCTGTATTATCGGAAGGAAATCCGTGTCTCTTGACACCATAACGATCACGTCGATGTCCCTGCTGTAAGACGCTTCCATGATTTCCGCAGCCATGTAGACGTCAATGTCCTGGTCTTTCTCAACGCCTAACGCGATCAGAGGCTCAAAGCCCTGGCTTGATACCGCTTCAATCAGCTTTTCCGAAGCGAATTGGTTTAGGAAAACTTTTCCAAAAATAATACGGCCGTATTTCTTTGCGCGTTCACGCACTTCTTTAAGGTCTATGTTAAACTCTTTTCTTATCATGTTCGGGCCGTCGATAAAGATGGCTACATTTTTTTGCCGGCCTCCGAAAATGCCTTTCATTCCAAATACCAAAGCATCGCCCGAAATTAATACTATGCCGTCGAAGTTAAATACGCTAACAGACCAATTGCGCAGTTTTCAGCTCAATCTCTCAGAGGCAGGTTAAACGCCATTATTGCGTTTTTTGTGGTCGCGTTGTCGGCGTCTTTCACGGAAATGTTTTTTTGCGAAGCGATAGCCTCGACAACAGCGCGGACGTTTTTAGGGACGTTGTCTTCCCCCTGAACAGGGCTTAAAAAAGGCGAATCTGTTTCCGTTAACAAAAGGTTCAAGGGCATAGCTTTTGCGATTCTCATGTGTTTTTTTGACCTTACTATCAGCGTAGGAATCGAGGCAAACCATCCGTTTTCTTCAATTTGTCTGACGAAAGGCTCAACTCCGAAGCAGTGCATGATAACCTTTTTTGCGTCCAGACTTTCCAGAATTTTAATGGCCTCCCCGCCGTCTTCGCGGGAATGAATTACCAACGGCTTGTCGATTCTTTTTGCCAATTCGATAAACTGTATAAAAACGTCCCTGCACCTTTTCCTGTCCGAATCGGATTTAACATGGAAATTGTCTATGCCGACCTCTCCTACGGCAACGATTTTATCAGAATTTGATTTTATGAGTTCCATTTGGCCGTCTATTTGACGTGAGTTCAGTTTCGGTATTTCACCTGGGTGCAAGCCGACGCACGAGAAAACAAAATTAGGATATTTTCCGGCTAATGCCATGGATTTTTCAGAATCCTGTATAGAAGGCGCGCTGTCGATAATTGCGTCCATTGATTTTACCGAATCCTCGACTATTTCATCCCTTTTACCGTCAAAGTTAGAAAACGTAAGGTGGCAGTGCGCGTCTATCATGTTATTCCTTCCTTGAAACCATTACACGGTAGCCGCCGCCCTTTTTCACATATTCCTGGTTTCCGAAAACCTCTTTCATCTTTTTCGCTATTGATTTTCCGCCCTGCTTTGTGCGTGCGACAAGGTATAGGGACCCACCAACTTCGAGGTGTTCTGCGGCGTCTTCGATAATTTTGTTGATTACAAGCTTACCGGCCCTTATCGGAGGATTGCAGACTATTTTGTCAAATTTTTCGCCGCGAACGCTTTCATAAAGGTCTCCTTGGAAAACTTCCACATTGGTTAATTTGTTAATTTCAACGTTCATTTTAGCCAGCTCAACAGCGCGCTCGTTTATGTCTGTCATAAAAACCTTGTTAACATATTTTGAAAATACGATGCCTATCACGCCGTAACCGCAGCCAAGATCGAGAATTTTGTCGTCCTTGCTGGCAAGAACAGATCCTATCAATAGCAGCGTGCCTCTGTCAACTCTGTCCTTTGAAAACACCCCGCTTGCTGTGGCAAATTTGTAATCCATACCGTTAACCAGCGCGGTTATTACCCTGACGTCGTGTTTGGACGATGGAGATTTCGTAAAGTAATGTTCTGTTCCGGCCATACAAAGGATTTATCGCATCCCTGATAATTAATATCGATGAAAAGGGCGGCTTTGATTTTCGGACTGGTTATGTGTTTAGTTTTGGTGACAACCATAGTTATTGGTAAATCTCACGGTATTTACAAATCAGAGAAACTGGACAAAAATCTTGTTGTAAAACTAGAACAAGCTGGCGATGAGACGTTGAACGTAATAGTTTGGGTAGACACGGAAAAATACGACAAGCAAAAGATTGCCGGTGTTGGTGAAGTTAAAAAGGAGTTTGATATAATACCGGCCATGTCCATGAAGGTAAAAAAGTCCAAATTAAAAGAGCTTGCTTCCGCTGGTTTTGTAAAAAAAATTACAATCGATCACCCTGTTAAGACGCTCAGAACCAATGCAATACCATTGCTGCGCGCGGATCTAGCAATGAACACTTTCGGCCATAACGGAACGAACATAAAGATAGCGATAATAGACACTGGTGTTTTCAATCATTCTGAATTCCAGACACCAAACAGGATCATATCAGAAAAATGTTTCACGCAGAATTATTGCCCGCCTAATAATGCTGCCACAAGCAGCAACGCCACAGACGGCCATGGTCACGGCACGCAAGTCGCTGGAATAGCGGCAGGCGAGGGCGGCTCCCTTGGCCGTGGTTCGGCGCCGAACGTTACGATAATGGCGATAAAAGTTTTGAATGACAGCGGCAATGGGTTTGATAGCGATATTGTTTCCGGCATACAGTGGGCTGTCGACAATGGGGCGAACATCATTTCCATGAGTCTTGGTGTCACGTTCAACCAATTTACAGACTGCTATGATGTTGGTTCTTCTGCTGCTGTTGACAACGCGACAAGCAGGGGCGTGGTTGTGATTGTATCCGCCGGCAACTCCGGCTCTTCGGCCAGAACGATAGATGCGCCGGCATGCGCAAAAACAGCGATCGCTGTCGGCAATACCGACAAAACAGACAAAATATTTTCAGACAGTTCGCGCGGGCCAGCGAATGACAACCGAACGAAACCAGATTTGACGGCAACAGGCGCGAGCATTACATCCACCTACCCAACTTATCTCGGAGGCAATTATGCGACTGGCACAGGCACTTCCGCGTCCGCGCCTTTCGTATCCGGCATAGCCGCAACGCTTTTGCAGAAATACAATGAAAGTTTTAGTTATATGCCCAGCCCGGGACTGGTAAAGGCGATACTTCTTAATGCTGTTAACACGTCGAACATGACAATTGACGGATTCGCGCAAAGAAACAACAACTATGGTGCGGGCAGGATAGACGCGTATGAAGTTCTTTATTCCATGAAAAAATCTTGGAACGATTCTGTTCAACAGGGCAACCAAAAAATGAAAAGCGTTTTCGTGTCCGCCCCCCAATTAAGAGTTACGCTGTCGTGGATGGAGAACTCTACCACAAGAAATAACTTAGACCTTACCATAGGCAATTCAACGAACAACTTTACCAACCCGTCCGACGTTAATGATACAGTAGAACAAGTTTTCGTTTCCAACCCGGTCGCCGGGCCGTGGTATATCTATGTAAACGGTACTTCGATAACAGGATCTCAGGAATATTTTGTTGCGTATTCCGGGACGCCGGTTGTTTTCAGCAATAATAAAACCGGCAAAAGCTCCGGGGTCGCATACGCGCCTGGACAGAATTACAGCTTTGAGATAAATGTAAATGGCACAATTTCGACGGATGAAGTTTCGGGCGCCATTTTCCAGTTAAACGACACCAATTATACAAAAAATTCTGTGTATAAAGTTTACAATAACAGCGCCGGCGTTTTCTGGATAAACGTAACAGACCTTTCAGCCGGAATTTACTCGTACATATGGTTTGCAAACTCTTCACAAAACGAATGGGGTTCGACTTCGCCGATTACTTACCTAATATCGAAAAATTACTCCCGGAGCTTCATGAACCTCACGTTTAACAACACAAATGGGGACATATCCTCGCCGTACGACTATACCGTTAATATCACGGGCTGGAAAAACTTCACGGAAGGAAATCTTACATTATACAGAAACGGTTCTGTTGTCGGAACCGCCGGAATAAGCCAACCGAATGAGTCCGTAATTTTGTCGGGCGGCATTTACAATTATACGCTAGTCTTTACAGAAAGTGAGAACTATACTTTTATCAACGCGACCAGGATATTGACTGTTACAAAACGACCGTCCAGCATAACACTCCTCCTGAACGGAAGCGCGGCAAATTTTGTATACAATTTTTCAACATTTGCCAACTTCACGGCTACTGTAAATATCTCCGGGAAGAACATAACGCTCACGTCTAATATGACCGGCTGGTTAGATCAAAACGGAACTAACAGGATAAATAATGAAACTTTGCTGGGCCAGCTTGGTATTTTCAATATAACAGCCTACTTCAGAGGTGACGACAACTATTCCGCGTCTTCGCAGATTTTATTTGCAACTGTGGGAGATGTTGTGACGCCGTTGATAATTTCAAACAATACGAGCCCGGACAACGGAATACAATATTTTCCGAACAGGATTTACAGGTTTAATGCAACATTGCAGGACAATGCCGGCATATCGCATGCGATAATGCAGTTCAACGCGACCAATTACACCGCCTCTCTTTTCGCAGGCACGCCTGCTTCCGGCAACTGGTCGGTGAATATCACAGATTTAGCAGCCAACGCAACGGGCTATCCGGTCATTTGGTACGTAAACGACACATCAGACAACTGGAACAAAACAAATGTTTGGTACTATGTTATACAGAAGAATACGTCGTCGTACACCTCTATTATTCCTAATTCTACCCTGATAGAGCTGGGATCATACTTCAGTTTAAATTCCTCGTCTGTGGATGCCAGAATAGAAACCAGGATGTATTCCAACAACTCCTTGGAAAATCTTACACTTAGAAACAGTTCCACATCAACGAACAGATTTGCTAACATTTCTATCGCTACTGGAATTTTCAATTTCTCGGCCAATGCATCGGGGAATGAAAATTATACATCCAATGCGACTCTTGAGTACGTTGTGTTAAGATTCGTGGATACAACTTCTCCGATTCTTGCGGAAGGCTCCTTGGTTCCGAGGTTGGTAGGAATCAACAGAAACATATCTATGTCCGCGGTTTCAGATGATTACAGCGCGAACAACGCAACCGCAAACATCTACAATACAACAAATGCCAGCGTTGTCAGATTAAACATGAATTATGTGACCAACATAATTTCCGGCTACATAAACAGGACGACTTTCTTTGCGCTGTTTAACATTTCAGGCTTAAGCAATAATGTGTTCTTTGTCAATGTTTCAATCACAGACGTGTGGGGGAACCAAGCGAACTACTCGCTTGGAAATTTCACCGTATCACAGTCTACCACCACTGCATTATACAGCAATTCTTCGATTTCTGTAAGCACAAAAATGGAGATCAATTTATCCGCCGAACTAAATATCACTCTGAACATAAGTTCAAACTCTAACACGGGGACAGATGCGATCTCGGTGGCGTACTACAAAACCAACCCCTCCGGTACAAACGACAACGCGGTTACAATAAACAAATTTTCCGAGATATCGGTAGGCGGACTTCTTAACAGCACATTAAATTGGATAGAGATGAGAATTTTTTATGGTTCGTCAGATGTTCCGTCAGGCTACGACGAAAGCAACCTCAGAATTTATTATAACCATCCTAATGGCAGCTGGGTCCCATTCAGCGGAGCAAACACGGGCGGTGTAAATAAAACGGAAAAATACGTCTGGGCCAATTCAACGCACTTCAGCTTATATGGCGTTTTTGTAATGCCAACGTGCAGCGATAACATACAGAACCAGGGCGAAGGCGGAACAGATTGCGGCGGGCCCTGTGTTGCGTGCGCGTCAAGCCCGCCCGCTTCGGGCGGTTCGTCAGGCGGCGGAGGCGGCGGTTCTTCGGCAACGACAACAACAGTTACGACGACAACAACCACAACATCGACTACGACAACAACGATAGACTTTAATGTTTCGGTTCCGCCTAAAGAGAATTTTTTGATTATCAACGAAACTGCAAAAAACAACTCAGCTTTGGATAACGGACCAGCCGATAACAAAGGATTGTTAGCGTTAACATTGGCTGTTCTGATAGTCGTAATCCTGTTGGCTGCTGTCCTAAAAAACAGGAAAAACTTTAAGAAGCTGCTTTTCAATTTTTCGGAAAATATAAAACTGAATTAATCTATTTTTTAGTTTCGACTAAAACAGCGTTCACAACACCGTCACGGCTCGGTCTCGAGGTTACACGGGCCTTTCCTGCTTCTGTGTCTATTGTAGCGCCTTTTGTTATTACGTTCCTTCGAATGAAATGCGGATTTGCCGGGCTCTCAACCACAGAAAGTATTTTCACTTTGCTGGTCTTTCCGGTGGACGGATCAGTGACATTAGCAATGTTGGATGAAAGTGTTACGTAACTTAAAGCCCCGCCAACAGACCTTTTAACCTTTCTGGCCGCTTCCCCAAGTTTTGTGAACAGCGGTTCTGGCCGTCGATAACTCTTTTTCTTCTTGCTTATGCGGTTTAATTTGCCGCCGCTGGGTTTTCTGTTCGGCCTAAGATTCCATTTTGACATTGCATATCTCCACCTTAATTTGAGCTGTGCATATTAATAACACGCCCGCGGACTAATCAGATTTATAAGCATCACTACTTTATATTACATGGGGAATTGCAAATCACCTCGGTTCCAAAATAACCGGGTGATATGTACAAAACCAGGGTGATTTGATGGGCGACAATGACGCATCTAGCAGACCGTTTACTGAGTTAGACCAGGCCAAGGGGAAGCGGGTCATAATCAAGCTCAAAGGCGGGGAAGAGATCAATGGTATTTTGAAGTCGTTCGACCAGCACTTAAACATCTGGCTTGAAGACGCTGACGAAAACTCGGATCAGGCAAACAGGAAGCTGGGCGACGTGCTTGTGCGCGGGGACAATATAATACTGATATCGCCTTCAAAGTGATAATCAAATTCTGCGTGAGCTAAATGGTAAAGGGAACATCCTCTTTCGGGAAGCATAACAAAAAAACGCATATGCGCTGCCGCAGATGCGGGCGTTACACATATCACTTGCAGAAGAGCAAATGCTCGGCATGCGGTTTCGGGCGCTCGCCGAAAATGCGCGACTATTCGTGGCGTCGCAAAACAGTGCAAAGAAAGAGAAAGCTCTAGATTTTCTTTATTTTAATAGCTGTGTTTATTGTATAATTTTGTAGCAGTAGACTGTGACTGATTGAAACAGGTGAATACTAAATATCACCTGTTTCTAATTAAAGCGGGCCCATAGCTCAGCCTGG
>JACQNY010000087.1 GCA_016202795.1 Candidatus Aenigmatarchaeota archaeon | reverse complement strand
TAATAAATAAAATCAAAGATAAAATTAAACACTGCAAAAAATCAAAAAACCAATATTACAACTATACTAAAATTGGAGTAATTTATTACAGCATCGTTCTGGGATTTAAAAAAATTCCAAGGATTTTTTCTGTAAATATAAAGTCTTTAGACAAAGATGGTCTTGATGCTATTTTGATTTTACCTATTCCGTATGGAGGCTATGTAGAACCCGAACCAGAATATGTCATCTGGTGTACTAGAAACGAAATAAAAGATAAATTAAAAAATATAACGATAGATAAAAAACTAAAGTGGATTTTTTGAGCGGAACTTTGGTTATTATTTCCCATTTACAAAAACATCCATAAACGTCGCGCAGAACCGCTGTTTCGCTAGGCGTAAAGCGTCTTTGCCTTTTGACGTTAAGCTGTATGTTACTGTCTTACCGGACTTCTTCTCCTTCACGAATCCCATTTCCCTCAACCCTTTTAATGCCGGATAAATTGTGCCAGGGCTTGGTTTTGTTCCTTTGCGGCGTTCAATGTCCTCTGCAATTTCAACGCCGTTCATTGGTTTTTTCGATAAAAGGAACAGAATCAAAAACGACAGCATGCCGCGCATGTCGCAACAGTTGTCATAATCTTTCCCCATGAATACATATTGGATGACCGATATACTTAAATACCATACCGATAATAATATCGTACATCCGATATATTGGGGGTGAGTGAATGGATTGCAATTGCGTTACGCAGCAAAGGAGTTTTTTGACCAAGGAGGAAAAAATTGAAATGCTGAAAGAGTACAAGGAATCTCTTGACCAGGAAGTTAAAGGCGTAGCCGAAAGAATAAAAGAGCTAGAGAAAAATTAGTTTCTAAAGCTTCTTTGGCAACCCCTTTTAGCTGAAAGGAGCTGAAGCATATCGATACAGTATACGATATGCTTCTAGCTGAAGGGGTTGTTTTTTATTTTTCTTTTTTCCCGTATATCTCCCAGGATATCTCCTTCTTAAGCAGCAGCCTCACCGCGGTTTCGGTTGCGTATGCGAAAAAAAGTATAACTATCGGAATTACCAAAGGCGCGTACAGGATAAACCTGTAATTCCCTCTGCGAACCGATGACACGAAGGAGAAAAAAGCCGTGAAAATTACGAGTAAAAACAAAGCCAACAACCCGAACGCATCCCCTGTCAGTATCAGGTAGGCATGGAACGGAACAGATATCAGCGCTGCTGCCGACATAACTATGATTGCCAAGGAAAGCGGATCCCGTATTTGGGAAATTTCCGTGATAAGTCCCTTCATGGTCCTAAGCCCGGCCTTCCTGAAATCATTGAACGATCCGGGCATGTACTCGTAAGTTTTAGCAGTTGAATGTGCTGAGGAAAAGCCCGCCCTCTTGGCCTTGTAGTTCAGCCTCCAGTCTTCTACAAAACTTTCCTCAAAACGCAGCCTGTTAAAAACTTTCTTTTTAACCAAAGATCCCTGGCCCATGAATTCCCCGGTTTTAAGGAAAAAGTTCAGGCCTTCAGACACCCGAAGCGTCAGATGCCACACGTAGGCGTACATCTTCCCGTAAAAAGACTTTTCGGATGTCGAATAAACATCAGCTATTACCATGTCGGCGTCTGCGCGCAGCATTTTCGCCAGCCAGTCCTTCTCCAGCATGCAGTCCGCGTCTGTAAATGCCACGTATTCGCCACCGGCTTTTCGCAGGCCTCTGTTCAGGGCAAACCATTTGCCGCTCCTTTTCTTTTCTTCAAGATAGGTTATTTTGCCTTCGGAAGAAAGTTTTTTGCAAACGCCCACGGTTTCTTTGTCGCCGCCGCCGATAACCAAAACGCTTATTTTGCTCCTGGGATATCTCTGGCCAAGTATCGAGTCCACGCACTTTCTTATCCTGTGGCCCTCTTTCCACGCAGCGACCAGAAAGCTTACACGCGGCTCTCCGGAGACGCGCTTTTTCCTTTCACCGGTCAGTATGCCGACAATTCCCGCTGCTTCCAAAAGCAGAAAAGGTATTATCCAAAGCGCTGACAAAAGTTGTAAGGCCGTAAGCAAAAAACCACCGATTGAAATAGATTCAACTTCAAAGGTATTAAAGCGGATGCGCCGTAGATAATATCTTTAACCTTTATCATTCAAGGAAGGATGTCTTTGACGAAAAATTTGATTGACGATATTTATGGCGTGATAGATAAAAAGCCTTTCCACATTTTCGCTCTTCTTCTGTTGTTCCTGAATATCGCCGGCGTGGGTGAAAACCCAAATTACCTCACGATCCTATCCCTGATCGGCTCTTTGGTTTCCATAATCATCAGCATTGTGATGAAATTTTACTTCAAAACAGGCCGGCCGCAGCATAACAAATACAGGGTAATACCTTACGGCTTTCCTTCCGGCCATGCTCATGTGATTTTCACAGTCGCAACCATATACTCTTATTACACGCCCGTATTGGCCGCGCCGCTTTTTCTTTTCGCCCTCTTTGTGTCAGTCAGCCGGCTAAAAGTGAAAGCGCACACTTTGAGGGATGTCATGGCCGGCCTTATGCTCGGACTGTTCACCGGGCTTGTCACGATAATATTAGCCGGTTAAGGCTTCAACGCTGCCTTAAAGGCAAAAGAAAGTTCCTTGGACAGGATTAAAACCGATGCCATGATCTCCGACAAGCTTGATTTCTTGTAATCTGCAAACAGGTCGTAATCCCGCATCTGTATTTTTTTTAGTATGTACAGGTATCTCCATCTCCAGATGGCTAGCGAAAATTTCAAGGTCAGGCTCGGCGCTTCTTTAATGTATTTTCTCCCCATATTCAGAAATTGTTCAGCCTCTTCTGCGCGCTGCCGGGCAAATTCTTTAAGTTCGGAATTATTTTCTATGATCGAATTGTTAAGGTGAAATTTCGCGGTCTCGTCGGACGTGATTTTTGCGCTGCGCATCCTCGAGTCTTCCACGAAATCCCTGAGGTTGTTTGTCAGTTGGATTCCAGTCCCGAACGTGTAAGCTATCTTTTCCTTTGTAGCCGCATTTATGCGCTGGTCTATGAAGGACGTGAAAATGAAGAAGGGAGAGCCGCCGGCCATGTGGCAGTAATTTATCATGTCCTTGTAGGAAATTGTCCTGTTTTTGTGTTTCGAATCGAACTCAATAACGTCGAGTAGTTTTTCCAGATGAGGCCTTACGCCGGCAGCCACGACCGGATTCCACCCGATGAAATTGTACAACGCTATGTCTGTGTCGTCCATGTTTTTCGGGATAATTCCGCTGAAAAGCTGGTTCATCCTTTTCCTTTTGTTATTTATCAGCCTCAGTATCGCGGATTTGCTTAGCCCGTTCTCATCCACCATGTCGTCTATGGTGCTGAAATAATAATACAGAAAAAACGTGGGCGCACGCTTCTCTTTTGGAAAAAGATAGGTAAGCATGTACAGGGTCCTGTTGGAGCGCCTGCATGTGTCCTTTGCTTTCCTGAACAACATTCCCTGCGTGGTCTGCCGCATAATAAGGTAATGAGCCGTTAGATTAATAAGAATTAGCCTCGGATATAGCAAAACGACGATCAAACATACGTCAATCAACCGTTTCTTGACCCAAAATACTCAGATCTGATCCAAAAATTCCTTTGTTTTGCCAGTAATAATTACTTTCTTTTTTTGGAACTCCTCTATATTTCTGGATCCTGTAAGAAACATCGCGATTTTCAATTCTCGGATAACGCGCTCCATTTCCAGTTTTGTTTTTTCATAACTAACTACGGCTGTGCGCAGGAAAGGTCTTGCTATTGTGCACGCACTCGCCCCAAGGGCAATCGCTTTCGCCGCGTCTAACCCGTTGTAAATACCGCCCGACGCAAGTATTGGTATTTTAACCGTTTTCTTGCACCATTTTATCGCAACCGCAGTCGGTATCCCCCAATTGTTAAACGTGTCGCCCACAGGTGAGTTGCGAAAAGATTCGACGGCTGTCCACGACGTCCCGCCTGCCCCGGAAACGTCAACCGCTTTCGCGCCCGCGGCTTCCAACTCTTTAGCCACATCCCCGCTTATTCCAGCACCCGTTTCTTTGACAATTAAAGGATAGCCCAACTCCTTTGTGATTTTCTTGATCGCGCTCAAAATTCCTTTCCAGTTCCTGTCACCTTCCGGCTGAACCAGCTCCTGAGCGGCGTTAAGATGTATTGCAATCGCATCGGCTTTTATTAATTCAATCGCCTTGCGACATTTGTCAACGCCGTAGCCTTTTGCGAATTGTGCCGCCCCTATGTTGCCGATAAGCAACATGCTTGGAGCGACATCACGCACGCTGTACGTGCTCAGAAGCTTGCCGTTTTCAATCATAGCACGCTGCGAGCCAACACCCATGCCGATGCCCGTTTCTTCGGCCGCGCGCGCCAGGTTTTTATTTATCTTCTCCGCCTCCGGCGTTCCGCCGGTCATCCCGCTTACCATTATCGGCGCTGCTAATTTTTTCCCGAGAAATTCTATTTTCGTGTCAACGCTGTCAAAATCTATTTCCGGCAACGCATTATGGATTAGCATCACATCTTCGAAACCCGCGGAATTTTTGTGCTGGACGTCCTTGCTTAATACGATCTTGATGTGGTCTGATTTTCTGTTTTCTGTTTCAGGCATTAGAATTCCCTCTCCACCGCAAAATTGGCGAACATTCTTAACTTTTTCTTAGCTTCTGTGTCGGGAAGTATTTTGTCAACGTTTCTCCACGAATCTTCGACCAACCGCCTGGCATAATTTTTCGCGTACTCCAGCGAATCGTATTTTTTTATAATGTCAATTGCTTCCTGCAATAATTTTGTTTCGCCCGTATGCATGTTTAGGATTTCAACCAGCCTTTTCTTTTCCCTTTCATCGGCATTCTGTAAAGTATGTATAACTAACAGTGTGCGCTTGCCTTCCTTTATGTCCTCGCCAAACTCTTTGCCCCATTTTTTCCCGGCAGCTATGTTGAGTATGTCATCCTGTATTTGAAAAGCCACGCCAATACACTCCGCGAATTCCGCTATTTTTTCCACATCCTTCTCGCTGGCGCCGGCTATTATCGCCCCGATTTTGGCAGCCATCCTGGCAAGCGCTCCGGTTTTATACGCGCACATCTGCAGGTATTTTTCCTCGTTGATTTCATCCGGGTCGTCTCCTTTATGCCATAGTATGTCAAGTGCCTGCCCGAAGCTCACGTTTATCATTTCTTGAACAACCACGTCGTAAAGTTTTTTTAACTTCTCTGCCGGAATTTCCTTGTTTTTAATTAGGACTATCAACGGAAGAAAATACATTGAGCTTCCCGCGTTTATCGCTATGTCCATACCGAAAATCTTGTGCAACGTGGGTTTGCCGCGCCGCATGTCGCTGCCGTCCTCGATATCATCAACAACCAATGTGCCGTTATGTATGACTTCGGGTATAATTACGAAATCAAGCACGTCGTTTCTTTTTTTGCCCAATGCTTCTGCGACAAGAATCATAAACGCGGGTCGCCATTTTTTCCCTCCCCTGTCAAAAAAGTCCCAGAAAGGTTCTGAAATGCTTTTGGTGGCGGAATTAACGCTATTTTCATATCTCGGCTCGCCAAGCGTAAATTTCATGGACCTATCGTCGTATTTTCGCGGTATCCACTCCTCTATCTTTTTGTCTATTACAGGCCTCAATTTCTCCAAAAAGGTTTCTATGGTTTCGCCTTTCATCAAAAATTATTGAAATCACAGGCTTAAAACGGTATTATCGGAGCCGACAAACTTTTATTAAGCCGTCTTCAATCTAATATTAATGCCGATAACAAGAATCAAAACTGGTATTCCGGGTCTCGACGAATTGATGGAAGGCGGGCTGATACCAGGCTCGGCAGTTTTGGTAGCCGGCCACACCGGCGCGGGAAAAACACTCTTCTGCATGCAATTTCTGTGGAGCGGCCTCCAGAAAGGCGAACCTGGCGTGTACATATCTTTCGAGCAGACGCCAGAAGAACTAAAAGACGACGCCATAATATTCGGCTGGAATTTCGATGCTTATGAGAGAAAAGGCATGTGTAAAATAGCATTCTATAACCCTTTCGAAATAGCCGACGTGAACAAGATAATAACCGATGAAATAGCCAAGGTGAAAGCGAAACGCGTTGTGATCGATTCAACTTCCATATTCGCCATGTATCTCAATGACGAACTTAAGGTGCGCGAAAAATTATACAAGCTCGTTCAGAAATTAAAGCAAACCGGTTGCACCATTCTGATGACTTCCGAAATACTGGAAGAGTCGAAAGGCTTCTCGCGTTATGGTGTCGAAGAATTCGTCGCGGACGCTGTTATCGCTCTTTACTACGCCGGGCTTGGCGGTGAAGAATACAACAGCATAGAAATCCGCAAAATGCGCCGCACGAAACACGCCCGCGGCTATTTCCCGTTGGAATTCACGCCCGAAGGGCTGAAAGTGATTAAAAAGTAGCTGCTATAAACTCTCTTTAACCCGAAATTAATTTTTCCAAAGCCGTTTTCGACATATACGCCTCGTGGTGCGAATAATTTCTGTCAAGGTCGATGATAAAAGGAAACTCGGTTTTAACCGACTTCTCCAGCGCTTTAATCGCATTAATCAGCTTGCCCCATTTCACGTCGCCTGTGCCTATGATAAACCCGCCCTTGCTTAATTTCGACACAAAGTCCGAAACATGGAACGATTTCACATTCCTCTGGTACCTTTCAATGAATTTTTCAACGCTTATTTCCTGCGAATAGAGGTAAGATGTTTCAACCTGTACGCCGACAGCGGATTTGGTGCTGTCGATGAAATTTTGTATGTCGGCAACGCTGCCGAGTATCTGCGTTTCCGTGTCGGAATGTGTTTCTAAAACAACTCGCACAGCCCTCGGCTTTAACAGCGATATCTTCAGGTTGCTTTCCGCCCTTCGTTTATTGCTGTTAAAAGAGGGCATTGCTATGCTTAATGATTTTATCCCCAGCGCGTTTGCGATTTCGACGTGCCTGTCGATATATTTTTCAAATTCGGCAACCTCTTCATACGAATCAAGGTTGTAACTTTTCGTTTTATTGAGGTGCATGGAAACGGGTTTTATCTTTAACCCTTTCAATGCGTTCATGTTTTTCTCGCTCATCACGCTGTCGGTTAATTCGACGTATTGGAAACCGAGCGATTCGCATTCGCGCAGCCATATGGCAAAGTCCGCTGATCTGCAGTTGTTCGCAGAAACCGCGATTCTCATGCTTACAGATGAACTGTTAAACTTAAGCGCTTTTCCTTAAAGCTATCAGGCCGTTTTGTCGGCATTCCTAAGAACTTGCCTATTCATAATCTTGCTGGCATTCAATATTTCTACCCCTATCAACTTGTCTTTCTTGTCAAAATCAAGAATTATAT
>JACQNY010000084.1 GCA_016202795.1 Candidatus Aenigmatarchaeota archaeon | reverse complement strand
TAGAAACATACCGTATACTGTATCGGTATGTTTCAGTTCCTCGAATGCTTCTAGCTGTAAATCGTGATTTAATGCGAAACAAAAAATTATTTCCTGATGAAAAGATTATCGTTACAGAACATTTCGATGTCCATCAGGATTGGGAAGTCCCAATACCTGCATTTTTTATCATAGCCTCAATAAGAAAAATCCGCTCCGTAGAAGAATTTAACGACGAGGAAGCAGGAGAATTCATAAAATTAGTTCGTAGGATTAGAAAAGGCATGAAAGAGGTATTGAAAATCAAGGACGTGTATTTATTCCAAAACGAAGACACGAAACACGATTTCCATCTTTGGCTATTTCCTAGATACGAATGGATGGAAAAATTCGGAAGGAAAATAGAGTCTGTACGTCCGATAATCAACCATTCCAAGGAAAACATGACAAACGACAGGATTTCAGCTCAGGTTAAAAAGGCTGTAAAGCAGATGAAAGAATATATGAATACGTTTTATTAATGAATTAGGTAACGACCATGAAAACCCTTGATTCTTTGTACATTGAAGCTGCGGACTGGCTGAAACAAATCAGGAAAAGCGGTTTAATCGTAATAGTGTACCACCGTGATTCTGACGGCGTCTGTTCTGCGGTGATGGCGACTAAAATACTGAAACACCTTGGGTGTGGTTCTGTTAAAGTCATTCCATGTGATCCCGCGACGCCTGCTGTCACGCCGTCGTTGCTGCGGTCGTTGTCCGAATTGCAACCTGATTATTTGGTATTCGTGGACATGGCCGTTGATCAGGATCCGAACCCGCTGGTTTTGATAAAGCAAAAATACGGCACTAAGGTGATCGTTATCGATCACCATCCCATGTCCATGGATTTGAACATGCTGGACATAAAACACATCAACACGCGCTCCGCTGATGCGACGGCCTATTTGCCGGCGTCATATATGATGTACAAAATCGCGGGAAAAACAAGCAAAGAACTCGCAAAAGGCTATTCCTGGGTATCCTTAATCGGGACAATAGGCGACCACGGAATCGAAAACTGCCAGGACCTGGTAAAGGATTTTTCATCCGCCTATGGAAGAATAGCAACAACACAAAAAGATTTTTCACAGACAAAGTACGGTAAAGCATCGGAATACATAATGTCGGCGAAAGCTTCGGACGACGACGGAATAGAAAAGGCGAGGATTGTTCTGGAGCGCGCGACGAGCGTCGACGCGTTTCTAGCAAACGAAACCATGAAGGGGTGGCATTTCGGAATACAAGCGATCATCGACCACCTTGTAAAAAATTTCGAGAAAGACTCCGAACTGCAGCCGAACGCAAACATAGCAATCTATAACATCAAGACGGACAAGAGAGTAGAGTCTGTGGTTGCGTCTATCATATCAGACAAATTCCCGCGTATGACGATAGCAGTGTGCCGTGAATCTGGCGACAGGATCGGTTGCAGTTTGAGAAACCAGAAATCCGCAGACTTGGGTGGCCTTGTAAAAAACAGCATAGCCGGTCTTAAGGACGCGCGCGGCGGCGGGCACCCACAGGCCGCGGCAGCGTCGATAAAGAAAAGCGACTGGATAACATTCAAGAACGCACTGATAAACAACAACCTGAGATATCCCGCCCCCGCAAAGAAGTGAACGTATGGAAATTTCTATTGTGATACCAGCCCACAACGAGGCAGCCGCGATAAAAAAAACAGTAACAGATTTTCTGCGCTCTTTCCCAAACGCCGAAATAATCGTTGTCGATGACGGATCAGAAGACGGAACTTACGAAATAGCAAACTCCATAAAAAACAGGCGGCTTAAAATCTTTCGTGTGCCTAAAAAACAAGGCAAAGGGGCCGCGGTCATGAAAGGCGTTGCGGCCGCGACAAAGGATCTAATAGCTTTCGTAGACGCAGACGGCGCTTTTAATCCGGGCTCACTGAAAAAATTGATCCGCGCGCTAAACGGTTATGATTGCGTCATCGCTTCAAAATGGAAAGGAAAAAAATTCCGTGAAGTCGAAGGCGGCGCGGCAAAAAAAACGTTCGGTAGGTTATGGAATTTAATGTCCCGCATACTGCTGGGATTGGAGTTCGAAGACACGCAAGCGGGTTTGAAGCTGTTCCGCTCTTATGCCGTAAAAAGTATTGGAAGCGGACTTTTGTGCAAAGGTTTCGAATTCGATGCGGAAATAATTTACAGGCTTAAAAGGAAAGGTTTCAGGATAAAGGAAATTTTTATCAGGCCGAACAGCGTGAAAAAATCAAGGTTCAGCTATCTAAACATGCCTCGTATGTTTTCCAGCATCATAGTCATGGCCGTAATGTTGAAATTTTTTCCTGATCGTAGGGATCGTTAAATAAACTGCTACAACAAGCAGACCGATTGTTGTTAAAATGTTACCTGCCTCGTTGGCTGCCGATCCGTACGTTAACGTGACTTCGGTTTCGTCGGGAAAGACAAGCATGAAACCCGGCGACGCCAGGTATATCCTTTCCGCGCCGTCGACAGACCAATCCGGAAAATAGGGTATTTTTACCAGCAGCGGCTTGCCTAAGCAGGACGTATTTATGGAAAGGCTTTCGTTAGCTAGGATTTCATCGACGCCACAGCTTTCATTAAGGGGAATTTTTTTAACGTTTCGGAAGTCGCCATCATAAACCGTTTGCGAAAATCTTTTGTCAGGTTCTTTTACAAACACGACAGGAACATCAAGCATTGTCGTGTCTTTGAACCAGTGCATGGAAACATTTCTCCAATCCTGTGTTATTACAGCCACAGGCTCGTATTTAGGAACAACAGCATATTTGCCTTCTTCCATCTCGTATACGGATATCTCGCTAAAGGAGCGCAGCTTTTTGTATTGGGTAATATTGTCCAGCGCACTTTTTAATTTGTCGGAAGTGGCGATAACATATCTGATGTTAAAAAGCTTTAGATGTTCCGTGCCGTTAATTGCGTCGAAATAAGAGCATCTCAGATTAGGTATAGGGCAAGTCGGCGATTCGGAAAGTTCGGATTGCAGGTAAAAGGTGAACGGCGCCATAAGGCCGGATTCTATTGTTAATCCCTCGATCACAGGTTTTCCGGTGAACATTGGAATCGCCTCAAAAGCGCGTGGCGTGCCAAATTTTGAATGAGAAGGCGAATATTCGTGAAAAACCCGCCCGTAGGGAAGGTTTTTAAGAAAAACATTTAGCTCATTGAACTGGTTCCAGGAATTTTTTGATTCAAACCCGCTGTAATTCCAGTCTATCCAGCCGTCTATGTATGAAACATTGTTATTGACCCAAAGGATTATCATTAAGCCTGTTAACAAAGAAACGATGCTATTGGGTTTTAATTTTTTTATCATCTCTCCCAACCCGTACGAGGCCAGAAGAACACCAGAGAATTGCATGAACGGCAAAAACCGAACATCAACAAGACCGATGACCTGCGAAGCCAGATAAAATATAGCCGCCAGCAGCATCAAGGAAAGCAAATATAAAACGCGCCCGTCTTTTTTGTTGGCGCCGATTTTTACGCCAATCAGTGAAAACAAGACAATCGGCAGGTATATAACTGGAAATATAGACGAAAGGTTTTCTATTGTCCACCTATAACCGAAATCGGTTTTATAATGGAAGTCGAACAACAGTGGAACAGCCCAAAACGCGACCAAAGCAGCTGATACGGCATACGTTTTAGCAATAATTAAAAAATTGCTTCGGGCTCTGCGTCGTTCGCCCAGAAAAACCATAAGTATCGACGCGGCCACCGAGAACAAGGCGGTGTATACGTGCGTAAGAGTTACAAGAGAAAAAGCAACAGAGTTCCAAAGTTCATATTTTTTCTTTCTCAGGGAACTGTAAAGCGAAGTTATGAAGATAAATGTTAACGCAAAACTCAGGCTGTATGAAAATTCTCCGGACAATGTGCTTGGTATGTTGCCGCCCCATACGGAATTGGATTCCATGAAAAGGAAGACCAGGGAAAGGAACGCTGCGATTATGGGAGCCGGTTTTTCGAAGCTCATCGTCTTCATGGAAAAATACGCCGCCACAGGCAGCAAAAACGTTCCGAGCAAAGTCACGAGCTTAACGGCAATGTTTGGGTTTACAAAACCGGAGAGTGCGGCGCCGATCGCATAGGGTAGGGGAAAATAAAACTGGAACGCGGGAAACCCAAGATACCAGTCCAGGCTCCAGCCTGTTAATTGCATGTTAGGCAACAAAACAGTCCGCATGTAATAGAAAAGGTAATTGTGCGACCCCGTATCGCCGCCGCTTATTGTCGTGTTTGAAAAAATAAGCTCGGGCTTGAAATGGCTGAAAAGAAAGGAAAAAATTACAATTATCCCTACAGCGTCTGCGATGAACTCTCTTTTCATAATTTACCGCTTCCTGCGGCCCATATTATAAGCAAAAAAAGCGGCGGCTAAAATTAAAATCGCACCGCCAAGAAGGGTAGTCGAAAACAACCCCTCATTCTTTGTTATGAGCACCGAACCGCGCGAAAAAGACGAGTAGTGTTTGCCCCCGTTTTCATATTCTACGACAGCAAAAACCGTGTAAGTGCTGCCCTGTAACGCGGCTAGCGAGGATATTTCTACCTCCACGGATTTCCGTTCCCCGGCTTTTATTAAGGTATTTTTATCATACTTCCCGTAAGAAAGCTCCTTTGGAAGGAAAAGCCCAACAGTTAAGTTTCTATCTTCCGAGTCAGTGCTGACAATTTTTAATCTTGCCTTCGTCGAACCACCCTTTGGTATTTGTACATCTTCTAAAAAGCCGTTAATTTCGGATGACGTCCTTTCCTTATATGCCAAAAACGAGGACGAAACCGCCGAAAAAATGTAATTGTTGGCGTCAGCGTATTCGGTTAAAATAATCACAGGATACCGCCCGGGCAAAATATTTTTCGTAATGTTAAAATTAAATGACGTGTCAACCTGCTTTTCCGGATCCAATTTACCGATGAAAACCATCGGAGCTTCCAAAGCGTCGGTTAATTTAAAATATGATTGCACGGAAAATGCCGCCTCGTCGCCGGTGTTCGAAACTGTTAATTTTGCCTGGGCGAAATTTTCATTTGTGTAGACCTCGGGCAGCTGCGAGTTGATCGTGATGTATGTTGCCGACGCATACGGAATGGCCAATAAAACCGCAATTACCAGGGGCAGCGACCGCATTTTATCATTTTGACCGGCATACTATAAATGCGTGATCAGCCTCATACGGATCTAGAGTTACATAGTCCAATATTTCCATTTTATTTTTTATCATTTCCAGAGACTCCTGGAAAACTTTCTTCGGGTCCATTGTAACGTCTATGCTTCTTGCCTTTATCCCTATCATCGCGTATCCGTCTTTCTTCAGGAACGCTTCGCAGTTCCTCAATAATATAGCAACTTGTTCAGGATCCGCTACGTCCTCATAAACCACATCGACCTTTTCAACCCACGAATAGTCTTCCGGTTTTCTGGCGTCGGCTTTTATCGAAACTATGTTGCTGCGATTTTCGCAGGCTATAACAAGGTCGCTCACCGCACGGGCCGAGAATTCTACGCCGTAAATTATGCCGTCGTTCCCGATTATGTCGGAAAAATATGACGCCGTCTGGCCTTGCGCTATGCCAAGATAAAGTATTTTTGAGCCTTTCTTGATCGGAAAATTCTTTATGCCTTTTGTTATCGCAGCCGCGGCTTTGGATTTTTCGGGATTCCAGACCCTGTACTCCTTTCCGTCAAAGTTAATTATTTTTTCAGAATACGACCTTCCTTTAATCAGGTTCTTTGTGGCAATCTGGTCGCCCAAAAGGAAAACACCCTCGAAAACCTGCTTTAACTTCATTGTAGCAGCCTACTTTTCCCTAAAATGAGAAGTCGCATTTGCGATAAGCTGGTTTAATTCAGCTTTCATCAAAGCGCTTCTGTCATTGTCGGAATAGAAATCCACCCTCGCGGCAATAGTTATTTTCGAGGCAACAATACGCGCTATTTTTCCCCTGATTGGTATCGGCGCTGAAATGACTGCCGGATGATAGAATATGATTCCGTGCTTAGGAGCTTTTCCCTTCTTTTTCAGAAACCTGAACAGCGCTTTTTCGGCTCCGAGTAGTTGTATCGTCGAGGAAGGCAGTTTGGCAAGTTTGTCCAAACCGCCGGCCTGCGAGACCAATCGGAACGCGAGCAGCGCGCCAGCTACGGCCGATGTGTTTGGCATTATTTTTTTGCCGAGAGTTTCAAGATACTTTTCAAGATTCCTTTTCTCATTGTACATCTCCTTCAAAACTATTCCGGCCTGCCTGACACTTTCAATATCACTTTTGTCAAATTCCATGCCCGCGGTTTCTATGTCAAGTTTTTTGCCGTCGCGCTCAAAATTTTCTCGCAGCGTTTTATCCGCGACATAATCCGCAAATTTTTCGTTGTCCTTGAGCAGCCCGTTTATCTCTGGAAAATAAAGCCCATACCATTCGCGCAAATGCTCTGATAATGTGTTTATATTCCTGTTTAATTCGTCAATCATGCCTACTACCCGCATCCCTATTTTGTCCTTTTCGACATTCCGCAATTCGGACTTCGAACTCTCAGAACCGACAGCCGACAACAGTTTGTTTAATTCGGCTTGTGATTCAACCCATTTTTCCCTGAGCGCGATTTCGCGGAAAATCGCTTTCGTTTTATTTTCTCCGATATTCTCGGTGTCTTTTTCGATATCGAATTCTCCGGATTTTGGGTATAGACCGTAAAATTCTTTCACGCCCGTTTTAGCAAGACTCCTTAGCAGTACAAGCTCTTCATCCAGAAATGAGTCTTTAGCCGTGTTTAATTTTGCCGATATCTGTTTTGAGTCCTTTTTGAATAGTTCTTTATCTAATAACTTCCCTTCCGCGTCGAACGCCAGTACGCCCACAACCGAATAGCCTAGGTACGCTTTCATAACATCCCTTTTTGATCAAAGTTCCTTAAAGTTTGTTGAATAATGAGTTTCTGCAAGGTTTAAATAGGCGGTTCTTGATCAAACTTCTCAAAGGAAACCGAACATGTTTCCTTTGCGAGGTTTGCTTTACAAACCTCTGTCTTAAGAAGTTTGAGTGCGGGGGGCCGGATTTGAACCGACGAACTCGCTAGGAGATCAGATTTCTTGGCTTCACGATTTCAGCGAACCTGAAGCACTTGAGTCTGACGCCTTTGATCATTGGCGTTGCAGCCAGACGCATTGCAACTAGACACATACATGGTATGTGTCAGTCTGTCGTTGCGTCAGTTCACTACGCCTCATCACTCAAGTGTTGACCGGACTTGGCTACCCCCGCAGTTGTAGCTGGGCGCATATCTCTGATATGCGCCGGTATGCCAAGCCCACCTTTTCCTCAGCAGGTTAACCAATTTCTGTTTCATTCAAAAGTATTTAAAAAGATCAAGCAGAGATAGCCTTTACTTCGCTTTTTAACTTATCCAATTGCGATTTTAACTCGTTCAGTGAAACTTTCATTTCTGCGCGTTTCGCCTCAATGTCCATGTCTATGTTTAACCCTTGCGGCCGGCCCATCTCCGCGTCAAGCGAATCTATGATCTTATTCGTTTTCTCCAGCGTCGCGCTAATTGCGTTGTTCGTTACCATAAACATCTCCTGTGTGCTGTTGAGAACATTCCCAAGTTGTTTTAAAGTCTCTATGTCGTT
Source organism: Candidatus Aenigmatarchaeota archaeon (assembly GCA_016202795.1). GTDB lineage: Archaea > Aenigmatarchaeota > Aenigmatarchaeia > JACPZZ01 > JACPZZ01 > JACPZZ01. Next base: position 10,273 of record JACQNY010000084.1, on the reverse strand, counting down.
TTTCAGCGCGCCAAAATAAGATAGCATTTCCTTGTACCGGTCGACTTTAATGAACAACGGCGCCTCACGAATCGGCGGCGGCTCTGCAATTTTTACAATCGGCTCCGAAGAAGTAAAATCCTCATTGATCAGGGCCTGCCCGCTGTCCTGAGTATTGATCAAACCGGTCCCGAGCTTCTTTTTTACAAACCAGACCATTCTATTCACTACAATAACATTCAAATCTGGCTAATATAAATTTACTTACAGGACTAATCTGAACAAAAGACGTCAAAAAGCGGCCATGGTCTAGCGGTAAGACACGAAAGTTTTAGCGATTGTGTAAGCTTCCCAAGTTCGTTACCCGGGTCCGAATCCCGGTGGCCGCAGTCTCAATTAGAAGCATACCGATACAGAATACGGTATGCTTCAGTCGGCTAAAGAATCGACAACCTCTTTTATGCCTTCCCTGTAACCGACAGCGGGCCTGTAACCTAAAGCTTTTTTTGCCTTTGAGGTATCGTAATACCTGTCGCTTGATAGCACCTTGATGTAGCGTTCGAGGACATGGGGATCTTTCCCCTGTAATTTTTTGATAATATAGTTTATTTTCGCGCCCCACACGGCAATCCTTTTGTTGACGTGTTCGTTTGGAGGAGCAACACCAAGAAATTCAGAAACCAGCGCAAACGCCTCTTTCTGCGTTATCACTTCAGGCCCCCCGATATTGAAAGCCTCGTCGAAGGGTTTTTTTGTCGCGGCCAGGTAGAAAGCGTTTGCGCAATCTTTCACATGGACAAAATGCAACCTGTTTTCCCCATCGCCTATTATTTTCATACGGCCCGACCTTATCAAGTTTGCTATGGTCTTGAAACCGGTTTCGAATCCGGCACCGTAAATCACGGTCGGCCTTAAAAAAGTGTACCCTATGCCGGATTTTTTTATAACCTCCTCGGATTTTATCTTGCTCAACCCATAAGAATCTCTCGCTTTTAGTACGAAATTTTCGGACACGGGTAATTCCGGGTTAAACCCGTATACAGCCACAGAACTTGCGTAAACAAATTTTGTAGTCCCAGCCGCTAAAGCCGCGTCAAGGACATTTTTCGTTCCTTCATAATTTATTTTCATCATTTCTTTCGGCGATTTTCCGAAGTCCAGCGTTGCAGCAAGGTGTACAACAGTTTTTACGCCCTCGAAGGTTTTTGTGAGCGAATATTTGTCCAAAATATCTGCTTGTACGACTTCAGAGTTTCGTAATTTTTTCATCCCGCCGCGCGACATCAGCCTTGTTTTTAAGCCTTTTTTGGAGAAAAGCTGCGAAACGTAGGAGCCAAGGTTACCGTCCGCACCAGTAATAAGTATCATGAATTAAATACAGGAACACATCTTATATCTATGAAAAGCAGCGAATTGAGAAAACTGGCGAAACTAATTTTCGAGTGCGGCCAGTTGAAGAGAACGCCGCGCAGCGGCTGGACCCTTTTGGGAATAAAAAATCCGGAAAGCGTTGCCGAACATTCGTGGCGAGCTGCGGTCATAGGTTTGTTTCTGGCCAAATCAGAAGGGGCGGACGAAAACAAGGTTATCAAAATATGTTTGCTTCATGACATCGCCGAAGGTCGGACAGGCGACATTAACAAAGTCGCAGACCGCTACATAAAGGACAAGGGCGAGCGCGAGGCCTTGAAAGAAATATTAGGCAAACTTTTTGACAACGATCTGCTGGAAATCGCCGAAGAGTACGAAGATAGAAAGACGAAAGAGTCCGTAATCGCTCGCGACGCCGATCTTCTTGAACTGTTCGTGCAGGCACGTGAATACGAAGCGCTCGGCTCGTTTGGATCTGTATCAAAATGGATGGGCAATTCGAGAAAGGCGATGAAAACAAAAACCGCAAAATTGCTGGCAAGGGAGATCGCATCCACGGAACCTTATTCGTGGTTGCGCGGCCTGAAGAAAATTCCAAAATTGACTAAAGCTCTTTAATTCCGTTTTTCGTTACTAAAAAATCGTTTTCAAACCTTACTCCGCCACGCCTAACGTCGTAAGAACCGGGCTCGATGGTAAACACCATGCCAGGCATGAAAGGCGTTTTGAAATTACTCAAAGAGCTTTCATGCACATCGCGCCCGAGGAAATGGCCTATCGAATGGATGAATCCTTTGCCCAGCGTCGATTGCGCCGCCTTCTGCATGTCAAATCCGGTGCCGTTGTTATTAGCTATTTCAACGCATTTTTCATAAGCTTCCATGACTTTGTTTTCCGTTTTCGTAAACCAATTTGATCTTTTTTTGAATACGCAGCGGGTTATGTCCGCGCAATAACCTTTGAACTTCGCGCCAAAATCAACAAGAACCATTTCGTTTATTTTCGCGAAGCCCGTGGCGTAATGGGGAAGCGCGGAGTTTTTATCCGCGGCGCATATAGTCGGAAACGCCAGCCCGCAATCTTTGGACCTTATTATACCGTCAATTTTCGAAGCTAGCGCATTCTCATTCGTAATTTCGGAAACCGCATTCTCTAGCGCGTTCTTACTCACGCCAACAGCCGTTTTTATTCGCCTTATCTCTTCTTTGTCCTTGATCATGCGGCATTCTTCGAAACAGGAAGAAATATCGATTAATTTTAGCCCCAAAGACTCGAGTTTTTTACCAGAGGCGTAGGATAATTTATCCGCAATTACGCCGATCTTCCCGGATCCGGCGTAATTTTTTATTATTTCAACCTGTTCTGAACGTTTCGTTATTATCGTAGGCTTCTTTATTCCCTGTTTCCTCGCGCTTTGATAATCCAATTCGGAAACGACTAACTCGAATTTGTTTTTGCCCAGCATTGCAAAACATCCTTCGAAAGGGCCGTCAAGGCCGGTGACGTAATAGAAATTTTGGTCTGGTGTGTTAGGCAAAAAAACAGCGTCTATGTCAAGGTCTTTGGAATCAATTATTTTCCACAGCCTTTTAAGACGTTCCAAAAAAATCACTCGAAAATGTTTCCGAAACCCTGCGCAACAACGTCCTCTTCGTCGGCTATCTGCTTGAGTATCCGTTCCTTTTCTGCGCCTTCTATTAATTTGCCTTTTCCGGCTATGATCTCCTTTGCTTTAAACAAAGCCTCTTCAGAACCGGAAATCCTTACGCAAACCGCGTCTTCTTTTGAGTCGAAATTAGCAGCATTTCTAAAAGTCAGGGACTGGCGCGAAACAAGATCGTCCTTTAGCAAAGCCTGCTCAATCTCGGAAAAATCCTTCCTTGGTATAAAGTAAACAGCGTCCATGGCAATCTCTGAATAATAGACTGGGTAAGGCTTAAATAAACAAATTGGAAGCCTCCAGTGGGATTCGAACCCGCAACCTACTGCTATTCATTAACTTTGACGTTAGTACAAAGCAGTCGCTCTTTAGCGCTTTCCGCGTACCGTTGAGCTATGGAGGCATGTAACTAGAAACGGGTGCCATTTAGTACGCACCCGTTTCAACTTACCATTTGTTTCTTTTTGAAGAAAGGCTTATTAATATCTCTCTGAAGGCCTATTTTATTGTTATGTTTAATAGAAAACGCAAAACCAACACGCCGGTTATCTTGATAGCTCTGATTCTCATTATTGCAGCAGGCGCGGTTTTGAAAAATTATGCTGCGGGTAAAGTGCTGTCCGGATTCACAGACAACACAGTCGAAATGGACAAGATAGACCTAAAATACGAGCCAAACCCGACATTGTACTTTTCAAAGGCTTGCGGCGGCATAAAGATGGGCGTTACGAACGACCAGGCTTTCTCGATACGCGAAGCGCTTACAAAGGAGGCGTTTAGCAGGCCTTTGACGCACGACCTTTTCGTTGACGTGCTAAACTCTTACAACGCAAAGCTTGTTTACGCAAAAATAGACGCGATTCAGAATGGCGTGTACACAGCAAAGCTGCTTTTCTCCGACGGGTCGACGCTGCACGAAGCCGACTCGCGCCCGAGCGACATGGCAGCGTTAACCTTGAGATACGGCAACAAGTTTGCCATAAGCGGCGACATTATTTCAAACATGACCGATGTCTGCTAACAATTTTTTAACTTTGATTTCAAGGTCTTCCAAAGAACCTTCGTTGACAATTTTATAGTCAGCGATTTCAATCACCTTGCCCATGCCAAAATCAACCTGCTTTTGTTCGCGCCATTTAAATTCTTCGAAATTTTTCGGGTCTCTGGGTTCTGCTCGTATGGACAAACGATCAAAACGCATTTTTTCCGGAGCGCTTACAAAAACAATCACCACATCGCCAGCGTTTTTTAGCACGCCAATCTCTTCTATGTTGCGGATGCCATCAACGCAGACTGTGGAAGATTTTATTTCTTTAACTTTTTCCGCCACACGCTTCGCAACAACGTCCTTGCCGAATTTTTCGCGCAAATCAACGGCCACGTTATCGAGGTTTTTTATATTTAATTCCAGCCCGCGCTTTTTTACTTCGTCGCGCACGATAGAACTCATAACCACGATTGGTATGTTTTCCTGTTCAAATATTCTGCCAACAGAACCTTTGCCCGCGCCGGGCATGCCAACAAGACAAATTATCTTCAAATTTCCCACTCCTTGAAAAATTCTTTTAAAAACAGCTCCATGAATTCGTGTCTTTTTTTCGCCATCTTTTTCGCGGTTTCCGTATTCATCCTGTCCTTTAACAGCAGAAGTTTTTCATAAAAGTGGTTTATTGAAGTGGATTTTTTAATTTTTTCCTTCGGCGGATTGGGGTCCGGTTTTATCAAAGGGTCGTGATAAGTAATTTGGTTTGCCGCGCCGTACTGCACGCTTCTGATTATGCCGATTGCGCCTAAGGCGTCCAGACGATCCGCGTCCTGGACAACTTTCCCTTCTATAGTATCCATTTTATCGTCATGGTTCACACCTTTAAAGGAGATTTTTGAAATTATAGTATTTACTTTCTCTTTCGTAATATCATCCACACCGATTTCATCCACCCATTTCGCAACAACGCCGGTTTTGTAATTTCCCGTTTTCCAGTCCTCGACGTCATGAAGCAAAGCGGCTAATTCTATTACAAAAAGATCGCCACCCTCTATTTTCGCAATCTTAATCGCGTTTCGTCGCACGCGGTTGGTGTGTGAAAAATCATGCCCCGAAGTGTCTTTTGAGCATTGTTCTTTGACACGTTTTTCAATTTCTTGGATAATATGGTCTTTGTTCATTTTACCGCCCGGATTTTCTGTTATAAATTTTTCCGAGCCATAATTTCTTGACTGCGGTCATTGTAAGCGTCGACAAAAGATAACCCACGGTTGGCACAAGCGCAACTACGAAAGGATCCGGGGCTTTTATGTAGGACAAGAAAATGCCTATTGTTAGATATGTTGCCACGGATATCATAAACCGCCTAGTTCTGCTTGTTTCCCAAGCCTTGTCCGCTTCTACTCGTCGGTTTCTGGTCTTGATATCATTTATCTGGTCGGATATTTTTTTTCTTGCTCCCATAAAATCACGTGTCATGGTTTTGAGTTTTTCTTTATTATTTCAACGGCCTTGTCAATTTCATTTTTGCTGACATCCAGCGCAGGAAACAAAACGGACCGCCCGTCAAACGCGTCTATGAGCAATCCATTGTCCCTGCAATCTTTTTTGATGTTTTCATTTTTAACGTTGAAACCGACGCATAAACCTTTCCCTTGCGGCTCGCAAAATTCCGCAAGCCTATTCATCAGGTATTCGCCGCTTCTTTTTGATTTGTCAATGAGCTTGTTTTTTTCCATGTAATTTATGTTGGCCATCGCGGTTTCCACAGCCAGCGGCTGCCATCCGAAAGTCGAATAGTTACTGAAACCGAAACGCATGGACTCGGAGATTTTCGCGTCTGCAACAGCCGCACCTATCGGGGCGTAGCCGGAACTAAAGCCTTTGGCGACTGTTATAATGTCGGGTTTGATGCCGTAATTCTGGAAACCGAACCACTCTCCGGTGCGCCCGAAGCCGGTTGCGACTTCGTCAATGATCATGACAGTATTTGTTTCGTCGCACGCCTCTCGGACAGATTCGAAAAAGGATTTAGGTGGGACAATTACGCCGAGGTTGCATATTATAGGCTCGGATATGAATGCGCAGACACCTTTTCTCAGTATTGCGTTTACTACAGTATCCGTTACCTTGTCCCATTTACCCAGGTTTATCCTGACATAATCATCTGGATACGGACCAAATTTGTTTGCATGCAATCCTACAAGAGCCATGCACGCAAACGATTGGCCGTGATAAGCGTTTTTGAACGCAATAAAATTTTTTCTCCTGTTGTATGCCTTGGAAATTTTCAGCGCAAGCTCAACAGCCTCCGTCCCGCCCGTCGCGCGGAAACATGTTGCATCTAGTTCGGTTAAAGACACCAGCTTCTTTCCAAGCTCTTCCCATCTACCGTAATTATAAGTAGGGCTCACATAAGTCGGGCCTTTGAACCTCCTTATCGAGTCCGTGATTGTTTTTTTATTCCAGCCAGCGTTCCCGACGCACCAGCCCATCAGAAAATCCAGGTATTTTTGGCCATTTTTTGAAATAATATAGCTATCTTTGCTGCCCGCAACTTCCAGATAAGGAGCAGCGTACCTGAAAACATACTCTGGCATAAGAACACTTGGGTTTGGTTTTTATTAAACTAAATTATTTGGATTGCCTTGGGCGAGAATTGAACTCGCTACCTTCCGAAATCACTTCATAGCCGTTAAGGCTCGTCACTCATAATGAATTTATGAGTCGGACGCTCTACCGATGAGCCACCAAGGCGTCTTGAATAACTTTCATGCCTCTCTTTAAATCTATTTCTTAAGCAGCGCGCAAACGTTCTTTGAAAACATTTTGACTGGAAATTTATAAGACTCTTCGGGGAAGAGTTTTAATATCGTTAAACCGGCTTGCTTAGCAAACTTTTCCGTTTCTCCATAAGTAAACAGGTGATAATATCTCTGGTAAACCACGCCTCTGTGATTCCATGTCACGTATCGATCTTTTTTTCCGAAGATAAACCGCGGCTGAGTTTTGTTCCAAACGGTTATTAGCGCAATTCCGTCGGGCTTCAAAACCCTGTAGACCTCGCGGAACGCTTTCAATCGCTTCTCTTCCGAGTCGAGGTGATGAAAAACAGCAACGGACAGGACGTAATCAAACGTATTCTCTCGGAACGGCAAATCCAGGCAATTCGCCTTGACCAGCGGAAAATTAACTTTGTTTTTTTCCATGTTCTTTTTCGCCCAGAACAGCATTTGCTTGCTTACGTCCGTGGCAACGCAATCAAAACCGCGCTTTGCAAAAATGATGGAATGCATGGCGTTTCCGCAGCCTATGTCCAATATCCTACCTTTCGCCCACTTCGATGCGTAATGATCGGGATCGAAGATGAAAAACGGGTCCTGTCGTACATGATACCAGCCTCCCGCTATCGAATCGTACACCTTTTCTATATCGCTGTCATGCGGCTGCATACACTTTTATCTTGGTTAGGAAATGTATTAATCACATGGCCTTATTATCCGAATCCAATGTGAAGAAAAAAGTCCGCACAATATCAGGCGTTAGCATAGTCGCAGTAATGACAAAGCCGCTTCCATGTCCAGGAAAATGCGTTTATTGTCCCGGAGGCGTTGACAAAGAAATACCGACGCCTAAAAGCTATTTGCCGAAATCTCCTGTTGTAATGCGTGCCATGCGCGACGCCTACGATCCGCAAAAGCAAGTCGATTCTCGTATAAAGGCGTTAAAGTCAATGGGCCACATAACCGACAAAGTTGAGATCATTGTAATGGGCGGAACTTTCATGGCTACGCCAGTCGCGTATCGCCACGATTTCATCAAAGGCTGTTACGACGGGTTAAACGGATTTATTTCTGCGTCGCTGGAGGGCGCAAAAAACTACAACGAAACCGCGGATAACCGCTGCGTCGCGATGTGTATCGAAACACGCCCGGACTGGGCCTTGGAATACCAGATTAATCAAATGTTGGAGTTCGGTGCAACCAGAGTCGAATTGGGCGTCCAGATTCCGGACGACGAAAACTACGAATTAACAAAACGCGGGCACACAGTAAAAGATGTAATTGAATCAACACGTTTGTTAAAAGATTCCGGTTTTAAAGTCTACTACCATTACATGTGCAATTTGCCCGGATCCGATTTAAAAAAAGATCTGGAAATGTTCAAAGTTTTGTTCGAAAATCCCGACTTCCACCCGGATGGCGTGAAAATATATCCGTGTTTGGTTTTGGAAAACACAGAGCTTGAGAAGTGGTACAATAAAGGCAATCATTATGCGTACACAAGCGACGAGCTTGTTGAATTATTGGCCAAGATAAAATTGTCGGTTCCGCGCTACGCAAGAATATCGCGCGTTATGAGAGACATTCCCGCGGAATACGTAGTAGGCGGCACGAAATATTCGCACCTGCGCGATGCGGTGAAAGCGGAAATGGCTTTGAAAGGCGAAAAATGCGTATGCACAAGGTGTCGCGAAGTCGGCTACAACGTTCTTCAGGAAAAGCATGTTGATGAAAGCGCGATTAAATTAACACGAACCGATTACAGCGCTTCCGGTGGGCATGAAATTTTCCTGAGCTTCGAAGAAACGAAAAATGATATTTTGCTTGGCTTGTTGCGATTACGTTTTCCGTTAAGGCCTTTTCGCCCGGAAATAACGGCAACAACATCACTGGTAAGGGAAATTCATGTGTTCGGCAAAGAAACGGGCATAGGTAATAGTTTTGCGCCAGACCAGTTCCAGCACCGCGGTTTCGGGAAAAAACTTCTAGAAGAAGCAGAAAAAATATCCAAAGAAAATGGGATGGATAAAATCGCGGTGATATCTGGAGTCGGCGCGCGCGAATACTACAGAAAACTTGGTTATGTTCTCGAGGGCGCGTACATGGTAAAGAAGCTTTAGAACGCCATCGAGATTATTTGAAATTAAGAATAGAAATATTGAATCAGACAGTAACGCCTGCCAGTCTTTTATTAAAATTATACAATCCCGGATCCTGCTTAAGCTGGCTCCTAAAAACGTATGTTACAACAACGCCGTCAAAAGGTTCACCCAGGTTCACATACGACACCCTTTCTTCCCTCTTGCCAGTATCTACGAAAGTCCTGCCGCTCCCATTCGTGTAACCTGGAAACACATGAGATTGCATGGTTTCGATATCCAAAACTCTAAACCTCTGGAGTCTTTCTTCGTGCCCGTCGTTCATGAAAAATCCTTCAATAATTATGCGCATAAAGATATAAAACACATGGTCAAATCAATTTGCCGCTTCCGACAATCCGCACACCTTGCGATTCCGGCCTCAATATTACAGCCGTCTCGCCGATTTCAAAAACAACCGGCTTCATAAACTGCAATTTCATCGGGTTTAGTGAAAGAATTTTCGCGGTCTTCATCTGCATGCCCACATTAACAACGAAAGTCTGGTTTTCTTTGACATCCTCTTTGAAATATTTGTTCTGTTTGTAATCCAATGTAACGTCCTGTGAAACTTTTTCATCAGAGTTGCAAAGAACATCCCCGCGCTGGGCGTCGTCAGCGTTAACCCCTTTAACAGCCAAACCCACGCGCGCCGGCGACACAGCCTCATTAACAGCGTCGTCGTGCATCTGTATTGATTTTATCGTAACGTCATTTCCTGATGGAAGAAGTTTTAAGTTGTCATAAACTTTTATTTTTCCGCGCGAAACTTTGCCAAGCAAAACAACGCCCACGCCCTTCACTTCAAATGCGTGGTCGATAACAACTTTTGCGTTTCCTTCTTCGGATATCGCAGTCAATGCGTCCATTTCCGTTTTTAAATTTTCAATTTCGACAAGCTTGTACTTCTCAACAATTGTGCCTTTTATCATTGTTAATAGTTGGTTACGGTCAACATCATAAGAATGGCATAGCAGACCTTTGTCCTTGCCAAGAACATCCAATGCGATTATTTGCTCGCCCGTGAATTTGTCCAATTTAGTGACGTAAAGAATAACGTACTCGCCCATTTGGATGGCCTGGAACAAAGATTGTATTTTATCCGGGAATCCTGTAGGCAGAGTCCACGTTTTAACAACATCCGATTCCTTTTTGTCGTAGATCGTTATGTCCGACGAAGTTACTTTCTTGCTCCAATCTTTAAAGACGTTTTCATCGCCAAGAAAAGTGTAGTTGATGGAGATCATTTTATCACTCAATGAAGTAAATGGGCCCAGCGAGATTTGAACTCGCGACCAATCGATTAAGAGTTTCACCGTACAAACACGAGTGCTCTGCCAGGCTGAGCTATGGGCCC